>DATLWP010000203.1:0-8603 GCA_035576265.1 Candidatus Polarisedimenticolia bacterium | reverse complement strand
GATCCTGCCGTCGACCGCGATCATCTTGCGATGATCGCGCGTGATCCAGCCGAAGGGGCTGTAGAGGCGCGGAGGATTGAAGCATCGGACTTCCACGCCGGCCTTGCGAAGGCGCCGCCAAAAGCCCCACGACGTGTTGCCCAGCGCTCCTACCCAATCGTAAATGAGCCGGACGCGCACACCCTGCCGCGCCTTCTGCACGAGCAATTTCGCGAACTCGTATCCCACTTCGTCCGCGTGAATGATGTAGCTTTCGAAGTGGATCGTTCGCGTGGCGGAACGGATCGCTTCGAGCCAGGCTGGGTAATTTTCCTGGGCGTTCTTAAGAATTCGAATCTTATTGCCCGGCACCAGAGGAGCGCCGGCGGCGCGGGAGAATGCCTGGTCGCCCAGCGCGCGGAACGAAGCGGCGGGCTCGCGCTCCAACGAATTCGTATCCAGGTCGATCGTGGTCTTGGCGTCTTGCATGCGATGGACGTTCGTGATCTACGTAGCGTCGTGCTTTCGTTCGCGGCGCCGGTTGCGGCGGTTGCGCAGAGCTACGGGACCCGGACTGTGTTGAGCATCTTACACTTCATTATCCGTGCAGGGCGGGCGTCGGATCAACTTGACGTGCGCGGGACGCCATCGTTCTGCCGGGCGTGACCAATGTCACACCACGAAAACGGAGTATCTGCTACAATTTCCGGCCAATGTCCATCGCTAGGGTGATGAGGGTGAGGCGGCAGTAGAAATCGGAATCATTTCCGCGAATCCCGCGGATTATAAGGGAGTGAACGATGGCGAAGAATACGAACGGGCTTTTTATTTCGTACAACGACACATGGCTGCTGGACGGAATTCGGACGGGATTTGCGGATTACAACAGTGTGCTCGGGAAGGTCTCGCCGATCGACTTGGGAATCAAGGTGGCGCGGTCTGTTTTCGAGCGAACGGGAATCCCTCCGGAGGACGTGGGCTCGGTGATCGCGGGAAGCGTAGCGCCCGCGAGTTTCGATTGCTACTGCCTGCCGCGGCACATCGGACTGTACTCCGGCGTACCTCTGGAGCGACCGGCGCTGCTCGTGCAGCGCATCTGCGGGACGGGGATCGAGGCAATCGGCCAGGCGGCGGACGCGATCGCGCTGGGAAAGATCGAGCTGGGCCTTTGCGCCGGGGCGGAGTCCATGACCCGGAATCCGGTCGCGGCGTTTACGCTCCGCGGCGGCTTCAACCTGGGACAGGCGGAGTTCAAGGACTTCCTGTGGGAGGCGCTGCTCGATCCCGCGGCAGATATCACCATGGGAGGCACGGCAGAAAACGTAGCGCGCATGTACAAGATCACCCGCGAAGACGTGGACCGCTTCGCAGAGATGAGTTTTCAACGCGCGCTCGAGGCGCAAAAGTGCGGCTTCCTTGCGGGAGAAATCGTTCCGGTGGTCTCCGAAACTTTCGAGCTGAAAAACTACAAGCCGCGAGGCATCCGGCTGCCCAGGGGGGTCGAGAGCTTTGCAACCGACACGCACGTCCGGCCGTCGTCCTATGAATCGCTGGCTAAGATCAAACCGGCGTTCGGCGGAGTGCAGACGGGAGGCAACAGCTCTGGGATCGTGGACGGCGCGGCGGCCGCGCTGGTGGGCTCGGGCGCGTATGCGAAATCGCGAGGGATCAAGCCGCTGGCGCGAATCGCTGCGGTGGCGACGCTGGGCGTTCCGCCGGAGATCATGAGCATGGGGCCGGCGCCCGCCATACGCCGATTGCTCGAAGGGGTGGGCATGTCGCTCGATGCCATCGACCGCTTCGATATCAACGAGGCTTTTGGTGCGCAGATCATCGCGGTGGAGCGGGAACTGAAGCTCGACCGCAACAAGCTCAATGTGAACGGCGGCGCGATCGCGATCGGCCATCCGCTGGCGGCGACGGGAATCCGGCTGGCGGTCACGCTGGCGCGCGAGCTGAAGCGCTCGAATTCGCGATACGGCATCGCTTCGGCGTGCATCGGCGGCGGGCAGGGGATTGCCATGCTGCTCGAAAATCCGAGCTGAGAAAGGGACTATGTTCACGAACAAGAGAGATCTCTACGTCGAGTGGGGTGATTGCGACCCTGGAGGCATCATTTACTTTCCGCGTTACCTGGAGTATTGCGACTCCTGCACGAATCAACTCTTCGAAGTGGTGGGATTGCACAAGCCGGACATGCTCAAGAAGTTCGACGCCGGCGGAATCCCCATGATCGACATACACGCGCGGTTCTTCGTGCCGTCGCAATTCGGCGAGACGATCACCGTCGAGACAGGCGTGTCGGAATGGGGGAACTCGAGCTTCGTGGTGCATCACAAGGTGTGGAAGGGCGACGTGCTGGCCGCCGAAATTTTCGAGAAACGCGTCTGGGTGGTGCGGCTGCCCGGCGATCCGGTCCGCTACAAGGGTGCGCCCATCCCGCAAGAAGTGAAAGACCGGCTCTCGGGCTCGGTTCCTGTCGGTCGAAAGTGAGCCACGCGTCGCGCCGGCTGCGCGACGATTCTGCTGCCGCGCTGAAGGCTTTGTGCGCGGCACCACGGGCCCGGCGCTAATCGTAGTACTTGGGAGCCTTCTTGAGTTTGGAGTTGGCCGCGAAATCGTGCTCGATCCACAGCTGCGTGTGGGTCCGCTTGACGTAGGCCTCGATCATCGCTCGCGATGCGAGGGATTGCTCCTTATTGAACTCGAACGTGGGCACGCGGTTCAGCTTGCGTTCCTCGGGATAATGGTAGAGGTCGCCAGCCAGCATCACTCTTCCTGCTTTGGCGAGCTTTAAGATCAACACCTGGTGGCCCGGGGTGTGCCCCGGAGCGGATTTGATGATCACCGTTCCGTCGCCGAACACATCGTATTCGTCCTTCGTGAGGATCACGGTTTTGCTGTTCTTGAGCTCGCTGTAGAGAGCGGGATTGACGAGCGCCGGAGGCTTCTCGGCGAACATCGCGTCGCGTTCGACTTGGCGGACAAGCCAGGTGGCGCCGGCGAATTCGTTGGCGTTGGCGATATGGTCGGAATGATAGTGCGAGAAAGCGATATAGGTGATGTCGGCCGGAGAATATCCGATTTCGGCGAGCTGAGTTTTGAGAGCTTTGGTTGCGGTAGAGTATCCTTGTGTGATCGGCGCGCCGTCGCTCTGGAAGGCCGTATCAGGAATAACGCCGACATCCCACATGAGCGTGCCCTTCGGATTCACCACCAGATAGCACGGCACCGCAAGATCGGTGGTTGCGAGCTCTTCCTTCTTGAAATTGAACAGCGCCGGATCGAGGCCTCGGATGACGCCGCAATCGAAAACGTAGAGTCGCAACGTGCGAGCAGGTCGAGCGCGGCGCTGCTGCGGCCGGAGCGATGTGGCGCCGACGATGCTTAGCAATGTCATTAGAAAAACGGCATACGTGAGGCGACCGATCCTGGGGTTGTTCATCACAGGCTCCTGGGAAAACTGGGTGCCATCATACCCGCATCCGCGGATTTTCATAGCTCGCGGTTTGCGAATCGGGGGCAACGGGCGCGGCATCGAAAAGGATTGGCGAGGCTGCATGCGCTCGACTAAGATGCGCGAGTGACTCTACCCGGGTGGCTCGCGGCACTAGTTCTGTTTCTCCAATTGCCCATTCCTCTGTACTGGTTCGTGGTACATCCGCTGGTGAGATTCTGGAGGCGGCACCAGAAGGCAGCGTACATCACCGGTGTGCTCTGTTCGTGGCCGCCGGTGACGCTTGCCCTGGTGGTGTATCGCCGAGAGCTCTTTCGGCGTGAGTGGCCATCCGGGGGCGCAATCGCGACGGGCCTATTCCTGATTATTGTCGAAGCCTGGATGTTCTGGCGCGTGCACCGCGATCTAGGAACTTCGCGGCTGGTAGGGCGCACCGAGTTGTCCGGCAGCGGCGAAATTGCACACCGCGGAATCTACGCGCGCATTCGCCATCCGCGCTATACGGGGTCGTTTCTCGCGATCATTGGCGCGTGCCTTCTGGCGGGGACGCGCGTGACGTGGATGGTGGCGGGCGTTTGGATGATGCTGACGCTTTTGGCCATCTCATTCGAGGAGCGCGAACTCCGCGCGCGATTCGGCGCGACGTATGAAGCGTATTGTCGTCGCGTCCCTCGATTTCTTCCCTTGCCCGGGAGATCGAGGGATTGACAGCGGGGAACGCGGACTCGCGCATTGCGAACTCGAATGAAGGCGTTAGTGGAGAGAGCTTGCAGGGAAGCGGTGTGGATTAATCGCAAGAAGAAGGAACGGAGCAGCTTTCCGTTTCTTCATGCCAGATAATAGCGGCAACCGTGGCAGCGCCTCCCGCAACGATCAGCAGCCCCGCGACACGCTTCCAGTTGATCCGATCGCTGCCGACTCCTTGGGGACCCACGTCCGGTGATCCGGCGATGGCGGTGAGATTTGCCTCGTAGGTTTCGCCGGGTTCTATGAGTTTTTCGGCCCCGTTCGCGGCCGCAACAATAAGGGTCCCTTCCTTGGCACTGACCTGCATTCTCGTGGGACTCAGCACCGCCACGAGCCCGTAGACGCGCCGACTGCTGGCCGCGCGAACGACTCCGAGCGGGGTCGCGATCTCAAGTTGACTCGGCGCAGCCATAGAGAAGCCGAGAATTCCGCGGTCCACCTTAGCCTGGATTTTGTTCTCCTGGCGGACGAGTGTGGCTGCCGATGCGGAGAGGAGGAAAACCTGGCTCGAGCCGATCTTCAGGCGCAACGAGCCACCGGAGCCGGTGGAGAGGGCATCGCCGGGATAGACGTTGGCGCCGTTCGTTGCGACGGCATTATCGAGACGAGCATTTTGAGACGCGAGAACCATGCCCAGCGGCGCCGCACTCGCGGCCGCAGCCGGAAAGTTGAGCACGGCAACGATGAGGAAGGCCACCAGGCAGGAGCGAGCGCCGGCGACGACGGTGGAACGCACGGTTTCCTCCACGTGGTCTAGCGCCAATCTACTCGCAACCCTTAGCGGTGTCAACAAGTTCGAGGTACAACAAATGGGGTGTGACTTGCCGGATACCCTGGCAGGGGGGCCGAGAAAAGGGTGTGCGCCCGCGCGCAAAGCGAGCGCGGGTTACACAGAGAGGAAAGGATTGGGTCACGAGGGAAGCGGAGTTGTCGGTGCTCAGGGCGTTTGTTAAGCTACTGAAGTTACCACGACGCGGAGAGGTGTCTGAGCGGTCGAAAGAGCTCGCCTCGAAAGCGAGTGTAGGGGGAACCCTACCGTGGGTTCGAATCCCACCCTCTCCGCCATTACTTTCCTGTGAGTTTGCGCTACGGAGCTACGGCTGCATTCAGAAACCGGGTACGCCGGTGGTTGCCGCGGTCCTCGTTTCGGGCGCTCGGGCGCCAAGGCGCAAGCGCTCGGCGTAGGTTTGCACGAGAGACATCAGACCGGTGTAGAGGTAGCCCCAGACGAAAAGAAGGAAGAAGGGAACGGTCGCGTAGTTTTCGTTCTGAATGGCGTAGACGACTGCCGCGGCGAAGTAGACGCCGAGCAGAATTTCAGCGTAAGGCATGAACCCGGCGCCCTTGCGGTAGGACTTCTTTGTCCACGCTCCTTGCCGCTTGCCGCCGGACTCCACTCGATACTTGGGCGTGCGCACGAATTCCGATTTCACTCCGAAGATCGCCTCCACCACGGCGAAAGCGTTGCGCACGGAAAGGCCGATGCCAACCGCCATCACAAACGGCAAGTAGAGGAAGGTCCGCTTCCAGGTCTTGGGATATAGCGCACGCTCTGCGGCCAGGTAGAACGAGGAAATCGAACAGGTGGAGGCTACAAATAGCGGGAAATCGATCAGCAAGACTTGGAACCAACCCTGGTAGAAGCGCACGATCATCGCCGGAAGCAAGATGATGGAAAGCAGAACCATCAGCGGATAGCTGATGTTAGCGGTGAGATGAAAGAACGCTTCCGCCTTCGTGGATGGCGGCACATCCGCGCGGAACACCAGCGGCAAAACCTTCTTGGCCGTCTGCATCAGCCCCTTGGCCCAACGGGCCTGCTGCGATTTGAAGGCGGTCATTTCGACCGGCAGCTCTGAGGGGCAATCAATCTCCGGCAAGTACAGAAAGCGCCAGCCGCGAATTTGCGCGCGATAGGAAAGATCCGTGTCCTCGGTGAGGGTGTCGTGCTGCCAGCCGCCGGCATCTTCGATCGCCTCGCGGCGCCAGATGCCCGCCGTCCCGTTGAAATTGAAGAACAGGCCCGTACGGAAGCGCGAGGAATGTTCGATGGCGAAATGGCCGTCGAGCAGGATTGCCTCCACCTCGGTCAGCGTCGAGTAGTTGCGGTTGACGTAGCTCCAGCGCGTCTGAACCATGGCGATCTTCGGGTCGATGAAGTAGGGCACGGTGCGGCGGAGAAAATCCGCCGGGGGAATAAAATCGGCGTCGAAAATGGCTACTAGTTCTCCGGTCGCGGCTTTCAATCCTTCCTGCAGAGCGCCAGCCTTGAATCCTTCGCGATTGTCGCGGTGCAGATAGGTGATGGGGACGCCGAGAGCGCGGTGGCGCTCGACGCAGCCGCGCGCGACGGCCTGCGTCTCGTCGGTGGAATCATCGAGCACCTGAATTTCGAACAGCTCGCGCGGATAATCGAATTGGGCGACTGCGTCGACCAGGCGTTCGATGACGTAACGCTCGTTGTAGATCGGGAGCTGCACCGTCACTTTGGGCCACTCGGAAATTTCCGGCGGCGGGCCGGGCACATTCTGCTGGTTCTTGAAATAGTTATATACGAGCGTGTAGCGATGCATGCCGTACATCGCCAGAATCACCATGACGAGGAAATACGGCAGCATGATGGCGAGATCGAACGCGTTCGCCTGGTAAAGGCCGCGGAAAGTGGGATCAACGAGATGGTGCCAATACGAACTCAGCGGGTTGGTCCCCTGGAGAATCCAGACGGCGAAGTTGAAGGGGGCGGTCAAGATGTTCCTACTTTCGAGCTGGGCTGCCTGGAATCTCCACGAACGGGCGGGCCGCGCAACCAATTATACGAGGGCGCGGCAACATGTCAACGTTTCCAGACGGTTCCACAGCGGAGAGGCGCCAGCGCATGATTTTAGCTGCTTCAGCGATCGGAAGGGGCACTTCGCGCTTCACCAAAATGCGTTTCGGGAGAGGGGCGCCCGGGCAGTTTCTGCGTACTTGACAATTCGCCCAGAGGGGTATGAGGATGCAGTGCCGTTCTCGGTGTCCATTTGATGAGCATTCGCAGCCGCATCCGCTTGGCGCTGATTTTTCTATGCTGCGTGGTGGCAGCGGGCACGAGCGGGTTCCATTTCATCGAAGGCTGGTCGTGGTTCGACGGGTTTTACATGACCCTGACCACCATGACGACGATCGGCTATGGTGAAATTCATCCACTGTCGCACATCGGGAGGTGGTTCAATTCTCTTCTGATCGTTGCAGCCGTTATCGGCAGCGGCTTCACGATTGCGACGTTTTCGCAGGCGTTGTTACAATTCGAATTTCGAAAGGGAATCGGTCGCCGGCGCATGGAACGCGAACTGGCCAAACTCTCGAATCACTACATCATTTGCGGCGCCGGGCGCGTGGGAAGGACCGTGACGCGCCAACTGGTGGCGCGCGGCCAGAGCTGCGTGATCATCGAGAAAAATCCGGAACGCGCCCAATGGGCAGAGAACGAAAAGATCCCGGTCATCATTGGGAACGCGTCCAGCGAGGAAAATCTCCGGAAGGCGCGGATCGAGCACGCGAAGGGATTTGTGGCCGCGGTGAGCTCCGATGCGGAGAACCTGTACATCGTTCTGACAGCGCGCGGATTCCGCTCGGACTTGAAGATTATCGCGCGCGCCAGCGAAGAAGAGGCGACGTCCAAACTTTTGCGAGCGGGCGCCACAAAGGTGCTCTCCCCCTACCACTTTATCGGACACCGAATCGCTCAACTCCTGTTGCGCCCGAACGTGCTCGACTTCATCGACACGGCAATCGGCACGGAGCGGTTCGATATCGAGATCGGCGAGGTTCAGGTTCGAGACGGATCGCAGCTGGTAGGAAAGTCATTCGCGGACGCGGCGATTCGCCAGCGGGCCGGCGTGATCGTGCTTGCCGTCAAGGGCGCTGAAAGCGCAATGACTTTCAATCCTGCACCCGAAGACGTCATCCACGCCGGCGACTGCCTCATCGTGATTGGCGGAGACGACCAACTGAAGAAGGTTGAGGTCCTGGCCGGAGCCTCCGGAGCGTCCTGATAGCGCGAGCCACGGGCGATTCAAGCGCCAGCCTCTGAGGAGGCTGGACCGATGGAACGTGTTGTTCCCCCACCCCCGAAGGATGTGGAGAGGCTTGCCGAAACAGCACGCGAAAACCGAGAAAGTCGCCAACCATGCGAAACGGCGAAGCGGGGCGCCCGATCCGGCGCCGTCACTGGGACTACATTCGGGCGTGCTGGGAAGGCTCAAATCTCGCCACCGAATCCAATATCCGTGCCAAACGGTTGTGTTGTAAACTTCGGATAATCTGGTTGGTACAACATCTCGGTTCGGCTAGGAGTGATCATTGTGACGAATCGACTGCGAATTGTGCCTAAGATACGGCAACGCCGAAAGCGCGTACCCACCACTCACGATGCTGCGCC
>DATLWP010000202.1:0-3777 GCA_035576265.1 Candidatus Polarisedimenticolia bacterium | reverse complement strand
CCTTTGTTGAGTCCTGCGATATCGGGGGCGAGCCGCGTCGCCCCACCGCACATGTGTCATCCGCGCTTGCGGAACACGGCCAGGTCTTGCCAGCGGCTGATTGCTCCATCGATGTAGCGAATCTGCTCGAACCTGTCGCCGGTGAGTTTGTCGACATAGTCACGACGAATGAACGAGATGCCGTAGCCACTTGTGTCGACATCCTCGGATCCGACCGGATGGCTCATCCAGGCGAATCCGTGGTTGTAGTAAAGGTACTTCTTCTCCGCGAATTGCTCCTCGTGGAAGCCCATCAACTTTCGCATATCCGCGTCGCGTTCCAACCGGCTGAGTGCCGATTGGCCATGTAGCGTCATGAGGAGAATGCCCCCGGGCTTCAGGACTCGATGCGCCTCTCGCAACCACAGGGAAAAGAGCTCCAAAGTGAAATGCGCAAACACGGAAATCGAGTAGAGGCTGTCGAAGAATTTGTCTGCGTAGGGCAGCGGAGGGCGCGGTGCTATCACCGCAGCCTCGATGAAAGAGACCGAATCTTTGAGGTAGGCAATGGCTTTTCGATCCACGTCGCAGCCGTAACATTCGAATTGATCCAGCTCGCGAAAGAAGAAGCGCATGGTGCGCGCGCAACCCACACCGAAATCCAGAATCCGGTTTTTTCCCTGTTTCGGCTCTAGTTGATTGCGGATGCTGGCGTAGCAGTCATATCCGATAGACAGGAACTTGCGCAGATCCGTCTCTCCGCCGACAGCGAGCATTTCCTTCCACGGGGGGAACGGGACGCCCACCTCCTGGAGTTCGCGGATATAGAGGATTGCCTCTGTATCGATGTACTTGTGATAGGCGGCATTGGACGGTGAATCGAACCGCTCCCGCAGGTCTGGGCTGCGATCGAACAGACTTACCCCTCTCACAGCGTAATGGCTGAAATGCTCCTTGCCGATGCGGCTCACCCGGACCTCCGTGCAGAAATTGCCAGCGTTTCAGAAGTCTTAACGTGCTGCACTTCTTGAGCAGAGATCGGTGGCGCCTAAAGCAAAGAATCATACTGCTATCAAATGCGATCATAGGCTGCATGCCGTACGGCCCGCACAGCTTGGCACAGCACAGCACGACGGCGCTGATGGAGTCACGAATCCTTGCAAGTCCGTTCATTGCCGGCAAGCAGCCGTTTCCGTCTGCATTTGCGGGGTAACTCGTGGCTACGCGATTGCGCAGGCGACTGGTGGCGTCGAGCTCGATGTGGCGAACGAAGCAGGGCCGGCCGAGCTGGCCCTGGCGGCCCTGGCCGAGCCGGGCAGCGCGGAGTGCGGCACTAGGAGGCGGCTACCCTACTGGCCGTCAGCGCGGCTGACGGCCAGTGGCGGGCCGAACCCGGCTCCCTGAGACGGAGCGGCGATCAAAATCCGGTGATCTTGTAGATGTGCGCCAAATCCGTGGCCGTATGCTGCGTAAGGACGTAGATTTCCGTGCCGGCAGGATTCGTCGTGACGTCGATGGGTTGCCCGGCAAGAGTCAGCAGCGAATTGGCTCCGGCGCCCTGGGTGCCCATGAGGTCTGACCCACCCTGGTTTGCCACCAGCAGCTGATTGGCCCAGCCCGACGTGCCGCCGAGCCACACGATCCCTCGAGGCGTAACTAATCCTGTGCCTTCGAAGATCGCCTTTGCGCCAGTTGCGCGGCCCACGGTTAGGATCCGATCGTTTCCACTGTCGCTGACATAGATCGTGCCATCGCCGCCAATCGCCAAACCGTAGGGACTGAGCATACTGGTACCGCCGAACGAGAAGGCTGTGCCCACCGTCGTATTTGCGCACGGGTCGACCCGGAGCACCTCCAGTGTGTTGTTGTCCGCGACGAGGAGGCCCAAGGCCGCGTCTGCGACCAGATGAAAGGGACCCTGAGGCGATTGTTTTGCGATGTCGTCGCATGTCACTGAATTTGCGTAGGCGCTCCCGTTCCACGTCAGCTTCCCGATCCGGCTCGGCCGATCGCTGAAGTACAGATTGTCAGCCGTCGCATCGAAGGCAACGCCTTCGATGACGCCGTTTCCCGTAACGACAGGTGTCGGATTTACTGTGCCGCTGGAGGAATCCACCTGCCAGATACAGTGTGACCCGCAGGCGCCTCCGGAACCGTCGTCGGACACGTAAAGAAGATTATCCTTGGCGGAATAAGCGAGCGCATGGGGACCGAGTAGGATGCCACTCCCCTCACTCGCCAGTGTCGTGACGGTTGGTGGCGGTGGATTAGATGCACCCGGAGGCGGGACGACGCCAGCGTTTCCGCCTCCCGCAGCAGCCCCGCCCCCCTTGCCGCAGCCCAATAGCAACATGCTCACGGCCAAAGCAGTGACAAGTTCAACCAGCCAAGAAGCTCGGTACATGGGTTTCCGCAAAGAGTGTTTGGAACACGGCGGACGCATGCGCCCCTCGCGGCCGGGCCTGGCCCGCGGGGCGAGCGCCCCGCTGGCAAAGGCGGGAAGTGCGGAGGGGCGGCACTAGGCTTCAGCCGCCACCGCGCGCCCACCCAAGCTAGATCGCACCCCCGTCCCGCCGGGACGGCCGGCAGCGGCCGCCCCACGGGGGCAATGGAATCTCCTACCAGACGTAGAGCGTCGGGCCGTTGAACGGCAGCAGCGGACCCGACAGCTTCAGGGTACCGCCCCCCGCCGGCAGGGCCCGGTACAGCGCGGACGAGGTAGCCGAGTCCTGATTCGCCGTGTAGGCGAGGTGGGCCCCGTCGGGCGCCCATAGGAAATTGGAGACCTTCTTCCCCGCAATGAGCGGCCCATTCACCTTCACGTTGCCAGTGCCGTCCGGCAGCGAGGTGTACAACTCAAACACGCCGGGCGTTTCCTGTGTTGCCAGGTAGGCGATGCGGGCTGAATCCGGTGCCCAGGAAAATGCCTGGACTAGGGCGACTGCCAACGGACCGTTCACTTTTGCGTTGCCCGTGCCATCGGGCAGAACCGTGTATAGCTCGAATGCGGTAAACGTGTCCTGATTCGCTTTGTACAGGATGCGGGAGGAATCCGGTGCCCAACTGTGTGCGGCGACGTTGAACGAGCCGCCCGCTTGCTTGATCACTGCCGGGGGAGTCAACGCCACGTTGCCGGTGCCATCGGGCAGGGAGGTATACAGACCCAGGACGCTCAGTGAGTCCTGGGTGGCTGTATAGGCGATGCGTGAGGAATCCGGTGCCCATGAGAACGCGCTGACATCGGCGCCGGCAATCATCGGGCCGCTGGCTTTCACGCTGCCCCCGCCCGTGGGCAGGGCGGTGAATAAATCACGCCCGGCGGTCGCGAATTCGGTATAGGCGACGCGGGAGGAATCGGGCGCCCAGGCAAATTGCGGCGATAGGGACACCTGATCGGACGGCCCCGTTCCGCTCAGTTGCACGGTGCCCGTGCCATCGGGCAGCGCGCTGAACAGGTGCCGCAACGTCTGCGCGTTGTCATTGGACAGGTAGGCGATCCTGGAGGAATCCGGCGCCCAGGCGAATTGTTCCACTTGGTGGCCACTGGTGAGGGCTGTACTGACCAGGTGGTTGCCTTGCCCGTTCCGGTTTGATGCGTATAGATCGACCGCGTCGATGAGATCCTGGTTCGCTAAGTAGGCGATCTGCGTGGAGTCCGGCGACCACTGAAAGGAACTCCCCACACCTCCACCGGTAACCATCGGCCCCGAGAGCCGGCGATTGACAGTGCCCGATTGAGGGAAGAATTCCGTCGCGTACAGCTCCACTTCGGTGGAGGAGTTCTGCTTGGCCACATAC
>DATLWP010000201.1:0-7754 GCA_035576265.1 Candidatus Polarisedimenticolia bacterium | reverse complement strand
CGCGGCTGCGCGCGCGCGTGCGCGCGCCGGGCTGCGCGAGGAGGCTCGCGCGCACGCTCAGATACATCTCAAGCGCGAGCCCGAGGCAGTCGAAGCCGGCTCCCAAATTTGCGGTGGAGGCGGGAACGCGGACTTCAAAGGAAGCTTGTCGGGAAGCGCTCATTGGGCTGGAGGCTCGTGAGGCGACCCCGCGCGCGCGGTCGCGTGGCGCCGCAGAAGCCGCGAACTCCTTATCTTCGTCGTTCCAGGCTTTCGAGAATCGCAGCTTTGGTCGCGGCCACGTGCTCCGGCGCATTGCGGAACGTGCCGACGATGGGCCGCGTTGCCGCCGAGCCGTCTTTCGCGACGGAATCGAGAGATAGCGTGCCGCGATGATAGCGGCTGACGTAATCCGGATCCTTGAGAACGTGGCCGGTGAGCACGGCAATCACGGATTCATCGCGATGGATGTGTCCCGCAGCCGTGAGTTTCTTGATCCCCGCGACCGTGGTGGCGGATGCAGGCTCGCAACCGATTCCGTCGCGGCCGATCACGGCCTTGGCGTCGGCGATTTCCTGTTCGCTCACCGAGATGATCTTCCCGCGCGTGTGCAGGACCGCACGGAGGGCCTTCCTCCACGAAACGGGCGCGCCGATCTTGATCGCCGTAGCGAGGGTCTGCGGATTCTCGATGGGAGCCAGAGAATCCGGAAGTGGGCGGTCGCCGGTCAATTGGCCCGGACCGAGGCTCGCAAAGAGCCGCGCCAGGGGAGCCGAACCCTCCGCCTGAATCACGTTCACCTTGGGCAGTCGCGGAATCAGGCCGAGGCCGAGCAATTCTTGAAAACCCTTGGCGAGCGCGGTGCTGTTGCCCATGTTTCCGCCGGGCACGACGATGTGGTCCGGCACGTTCCACGCGGACTGCTCCATCAGTTCGAAGGCGACCGTCTTTTGTCCTTCGATGCGGAACGGGTTGATCGAATTCGCCACGTAGATCGAAGGATCATCGCCCAATTCCTGGATCAGGCGCATGCAGTCGTCGAAGTTTCCGTCAATTTCGCAGACTACCGCGCCGTAATCCATGCTCTGCGCCAGCTTGGACGGAGTGATCTGCCCCCGCGGAAGCAGGATGGCGGATTGCAATCCCGCGCGGGCGGCATACGCGGCCAGGCTCGCCGCCGTGTTTCCCGTGCTTGCGCAGACGGCCGTGCGCGCGCCGACGATGAGGGCTTGCGTGACAGCCGCGGTCATGCCCGTATCTTTGAACGAACCGGTGGGATTGCACCCTTGGTGCTTAAGACGCAATCCATCCAGGGCGGAGTAATGCGCCGAGCGCGGAGCCTCATAGAGCGGAGTATTGCCTTCGAACAGAGTTACGCAGGGCGCGGCTTCGTCGAACGGAAGCAGTTCGCGGTAGCGCCAGACGCCGCTCACATCGCGCGGATCCCGCGAAGCGGCGCGCGCCGCCCAACGTTCGCGCAACGCGGCGGCACGGGTAACCGCATCGACGCGGCAATCGACCTCGAGTGGTCCACCGCATCGGGGGCAAACGTAGATGCGCTCGCGGAGACCGTAGACGGCCGCGCAGGCAGGCATAATGCAGCGCTGCACGGCCTTTTCAGCCGCCCTTTCTGCGGCCCCGGCAGTCTTCTCGATCATTTCAGGAACCCATCACGTTCGAGTGTTGAGCCACGCGCACGCCGAGCGCGAATTCACGGTGCGTGGCCGCAAGCGCCGCTTTCACGTCGTGTTCGGATACGACAAACGAGATATTGCTCTCGGAAGACCCCTGGGCGATGGCGATGATGTTTACATTATCGCGGCCCAGCGCGTTGAACGTGCGGCCGGCAAGCCCGGGGGCGCCGCGCATGTTTTCACCCACCACGGCCACGATGGCGATGCCCGAATGGACGGTGATGTGCTCGACCTTTTCGTGTGCCACGTCTTGCGCGAATTCCTTGCGCAAGGCATCGACGGTCCGCTTGGCGTCCGAAGCGGAGACGATGAAACAAATGTCATTCTGGGACGACGATTGGGAGATCAACAGCACGTTCGCGCGCACCTCCGCCGTAGTCGCGAACGTACGTCCCACTACGTCCGGCACGCCGACGATTCCCGGCCCGCCAACGGTAATCAGGACGACGTCTCGAATCGCCGTGAGCGCCTTGACTCCGCCGCCGTTGCTGCGGCCCTTCGGGGTGATCTTCGTGCCGATCCGCTCTGGCGCGAAGCTGTTGCGAATCCATACGGGAATGCCCGCCTCCGCCACGGCGTGAAGCGTTTTTGGATGAAGGACCTTCGCGCCGAAATAAGCCAGCTCGGAGGCCTCGCGATAGGAGATTTCCGGGATCGTGCGCGCGTCCGGCACAAGCCGCGGGTCGGCGGTCAGGACGCCATCCACGTCGGTCCAGATGATGATCTCATCGGCGTTCAGGACAGCCCCCAGAATCGTGGCCGAGTAATCCGATCCGCCGCGTCCGAGCGTGGTCAGGGCGCCGTCCTCAGTCGAGCCGATAAAGCCGGTGACCACAGGGACTACTCCTTGATCGAGCAGCGGCCGGAGACGCGCCTCGGAGCGCCTGCGGGTGCGGTCCATCAAGGGGTCGGCCCCGCCGTGGCAGGAATCCGTGACGATCAATTCGGTCGCTTCGACCGGTTCGCCGCGCACGCCGGCTTCCGCAAGCGCGCCGGCCACGAGCGGAGCCGAAAGCCTCTCGCCCAGGCTTGAAATCAAATCGAGCGTCCGCGGGGTCAGCTCGCGGAGCAGCGCCGTGCCTTCGCAGAGCCGCTTTCCCTCATCGAAGATCTTATCCAGGCAAGAGCCGATCTGATTGCGCCTTTGGGGATCCTGGATCAGCCGCACCAGCGCGGCTTCGTGTTGCGCGCGCAGGTCCGCAAAGATTGCGTTGAAGGAATCACGCTCGCCCGCCTCCGCGCGGCCAGCGGCTTCGATCAGCCGGTTGGTCACGCCGCTCATCGCCGAGACGACGATGACCACGGAGCTTTCGCGCGAGGCATCCTTCACGATCTGCACGACGCGCCCGATGCAGGTTGCATCACCTACAGAGGTGCCCCCGAATTTCATCACTCGCAACATCTTTTTCATTTGTCAGGAGGATCCGGCGCAAAGCGATTTGAAGTGGCCTGGAGCGAAGAGCAACCCGGCGTTCAGCATGGCCGCGCCTTCAAAAACTATACACTATCAGAGCGAATTCGCGCGACGCGAGTTGCCTGTTGTGCAAGGCGCCGAAGCCCGCGGGCGAGCAAAAAACAGACACGCGAAGCGACTACGTCCGGCCGAGGCCGGTCTTGTCTGCGGCAAGCTTGCCGGTGTAGATGGCCATGCCAACGGCGGCGTGCATGCCGGCCTTTTCAAGTGCCCGCACCTCGCGCATGCTGCGGATGCCCCCGGCCGCGGTGATCGGCAAGCGCGTCACGCGCCGGAGCTTTCGGAACCACGCGAGGTCGGTTCCCTTCATCGTCCCCTCGTTGTCCACGAAGGTGGAAAGGAACCCCGAACAATATGGCTCGAGCTCGGGAATCACTTCTTCTGGTCGAAGTTTCAGGCGTTCCCGCCAGCCGCGCACGACGATGCGGCCACGTTCCGTGTCGAGGGCCACGATCACACGCTTGCGGCCGACGCGCCGGGCCAACTCTCCCAGAAATTTCCTGTCCACTTTGCCGTCCTGAAAGGCAGCGCTGCCCACGATGATCTTCTCCGCGCCCCAGGAGAGAATTCTCGCGGCGCGCGCCACGGTCCGAATGCCGCCGCCGACGCGTACCTTCCGATGGGCCTGGCGGCACAGCCGTTTGATCCAGCGGGCGTTCGAGCCCCTGCGCATCGCGGCATCGAGATCGATCACGTGCAGAACGGGATAGTCGCGGAAGCGGTCGAGCAAACCCAGGACGTCGTCCACGGCCAGCGCACGGCGGCGGCCGCGCACAAGCTGCACCGCCCTTCCGTCTTGCAGATCGATACAGGGAATAATCATCGGGCCAATTTGACCGGGAGGCGTATCGGAATGCCGCGAGCCGCCAGGAATTTCTTCAGTTCGGAAATGGAGCGTGTTTCCTGGTGAAAGATGGATGCGGCGAGCGCGGCGTCCGCCCGGCCTTTTGTAAATACATCGAGAAAATCCTCAAACGTGCTGGCGCCTCCCGAGGCAATCACGGGGACGGAGACGGTGGAGGCAATCTTTGCGGTTACCTCGCAATCGAAGCCGCTGCAGGTGCCGTCGCGGTCGATCGAAGTCAGCAGGATTTCTCCCGATCCGCGCGAGGCGGCCTCGGCGGCCCACTCGGCGGCATCGAGCCCGGTCGCGTCGCGCCCTCCGCGAACATAGGCTTCCCAAGAGCTGCCCTTGCGCTTCACGTCGAGAGACAGCACGACAGCCTGCGAGCCGAATTGCTGCGCGAGCTCCGACAGCAGTTCCGGCCGCTCGACTGCCGCGGTATTCACCGTCACTTTATCCGCGCCGGCGCGCAGCACGGCCCGGCCTTCCTCCATCGTGCGAATGCCGCCTCCGGCGGTGAGCGGAATGTTCAGTTGTTCGGCCACGCGGCGAATCGTGTCGAGAAACGTGGCCCGCCCCTGGCGCGAAGCGCTGATGTCGAGAACCACCAATTCATCCGCACCCTCGCGGTTGTAGCGGGCCGCGAGCTCCGCCGGATCGCCCATGTCGCGCAGCCCCTCGAACTCGATCCCCTTCACCACGCGCCCGGCGTCCACATCGAGGCAGGGAATGATCCTTCGCGCCAGCGTCATCGCACCGCCTCCAGAAAATTTCGCAGCACGGCCGCGCCCGCGTCTCCCGATTTTTCCGGGTGAAACTGAACGGCCATCAGCCGGCCCCTTTCCGCGCCATGCTCGATCACCGCGGCAAACGAGATGCCATGGTCGCAGGCCGCCACCGTGGGCGCTGCGGAGGCCGGCGCCGCGTAGGAATGAGCGAAATAAAAGTAGGCGTCCTCCGGGATGCCCCGCAGCAGGGTGCTGGGTCGCACGCGCCGCAACTGGTTCCAGCCGATGTGCGGCGACTTCACGTTGGTCGGCAGGGCGCGGACTTCATCGGGGAAGAAACCAAGTCCCGGTTCTCCCGGCGCCTCCTCGCTCGACGCGAACATCACCTGCAGGCCGAGGCAGATTCCCAGGATGGGCGCGCCTGCTTCGTGGGCCGCGCGCAGCGACGACGTCAAGTTTCGCTCGCGCAGCCCGGCCACAAACGCGGAAAAGTGGCCCACGCCGGGAAGCACGATCGCCTTCGCCGAAGCAACCTGCCCGGGCTCCACCGCCCGCTCGGTCTCCGCGCCCAAGCCGCGCAGCGCGCGCTCGACCGAAGGCAGGTTTCCCGCGCCGTAATCGATGATCGCAATCTTCACAACAATCCCTTCGTCGAGGGCAAGACGCGCCGGAGTTGCCGGTCGCGCGTGACCGCAAAGCGCAGGGCCTTGGCAAACGCCTTGAAAACGGCTTCGACCTGGTGGTGGGACGACCGACCGTAGACCAGCTTCAAATGCACGTTGGCCGAAGCCCCCTGCGCGAATGCCCGGAAGAAATCCTCCATCAGCTCGGTTTGGAAATCGCCGACGCGCGCCGCCGAAATCTTCCAGGTGCAAACGCAGTAGGCTCGCCCGGAAAAGTCGAGCGCCGCGGCCGCCAGGCAATCGTCCATGGGCATCAGGAAATAGCCCGCGCGCAAAATGCCGCGCTTCGAACCCAGCGCCTTTTTCACCGCCTCGCCGAGCGCGATGCCCACATCTTCGACCGTGTGGTGCTGATCCACGTCCAGATCGCCGCGCGCCGCGAGTTCCAGGTCGAGGCCGCCGTGGCGCGCCACCTGCTCGAGCATGTGGTCGAAAAACCGGATGCCCGTGGCAATGCGCGATTTCCCGCGGCCGTCGAGATCGAGGCGCAGGCGGATATCGGTTTCCTTGGTGGTGCGTTGCAGCGTGCCTTTTCTCATAGAATCTCTTTCAATTCGCGCAACAGGCGCCGCGTCTGCGCGAGGGTTCCGAGGGTGATGCGAACGTAGCCTTCGCCGCCGAAATCGCTGGAGCGATCGCGGACCAGGATTCCCTTGCGCTCGAGCGCCGCGACGATCTTCTTGGCTCGCTCGCCGAAACGCACCAGCACGAAATTGCCCGCGCTCGGAAAGCAACGGATGCCCAGCCGCGCGAGGCCGCGTTGCATCTCCGTGCGGCCGCGGCGAACCTCGCGCACCGTCCGGGCGATGAATTCGCGATCGCGCATGGCCGCTTCCGCGGCCGCCAACACGGCGGCATTCACGGGATAGGGCGATTGCGCCTTGCGCATGCTGGCGGCCAGCTCGCGGTGGACGAAAAGGCACCCGAGCCGCAAACCTGCGAGGCCCGTCGTTTTCGAAAACGTGCGCGTGACGATCAAGTTCTTGTGCCGCCGAATCCAAGGGATGACCGTCACGCCCGAAAATTCAAAATACGCTTCGTCGATCACCACCATCGTCCGGGGCGCAGTGCGCAGGATTCGCCGCAGCTCTGCGAGAGAGAGCAGATTGCCCGTTGGGCTGTTCGGATTCGGGAGGAAAAACACGCGCGGTGCCGAGCGCAGAGCCGAGAGCACGTCCTTCCATGGAAATTCCATTTCGGCGCCGTACCGCGGCGCCACGAGGCGGGCCCCCGCCAGTTCCGAATAGAACCGATACATCGCGTACGTTGGCTCGACGAGAAGGACTCGGTCTCCGGGTTCGACGAACGTGTTCACAACGAGACTCAGCGCCTCGTCGGTTCCATTCGTCAGCAGCAGCTCCTGCGGCCGCACACCGAAATATCGCGCGGCCTTGCGGCGGACAGTTTCTTGTTCGGGGTAAGCCGAAATCGAAGCTGCCGTCAATTTTGCAAGCGCGCGGCGCACGGCGGGCGAGCAGCCGATAGGATTTTCGTTGAAATCGAGGCGCAGCTTGTCCGTGCGCCCTTCGAGCGGCGGATTATAAGGACGCATCCGCTCGACCGCGCGCCGCACTGGGATTACCGCCTTCACTTTCGCACCTCGATCGCCCGCGCGTGCGCGTCGAGGCCCTCGGCCCGCGCAAATTCCTCGGCCACCGGAGCGAGCCGGGCGAAACCGTCGCGCGACACCTCTTGCACGCTGATGCATTTCACGAAGTCCGCCGCGGAAAGGCCTCCCCGCACGCGCCCCACGCCACCGGTCGGCAGGACGTGGTTCGTTCCGCTCGCGTAATCGCCGAATGTCTGTGCGCTCCAGTCGCCGAGAAAAATGCTTCCTGCCGATTGGATCTGCTTCAGCGGCCCGCGCGTTCCCTCCGGGAGGCTTAGATGTTCCGGGGCAAAGCGATTGACGAAGCGGATCGCCGCCGCCGAATTTCGCGCCACGAGCACCGCTCCATTCCTTGCGAGCGAGCGACGCGCCAGATTCGTGCCCGGCAGCTGGGCAAGCTGCCGCTCGATCTCGGCCGCAACCGCCTTGGCGAGCCGCGCGGATGTAGTGACGAACACCGAAATCGCATCGGGATCGTGCTCGGCTTGCGCGATCAGGTCCGCGGCGATGAATCGCGGATTGCCGCGCGCACCCAGAACAACCGCTTCCGTGGGGCCTGCGAGCATGTCAATCGCGCAGTCGGAGCTGACGAGTTGCTTGGCCGCAGTGACGTAGCGATTGCCCGGCCCGAAGATCTTGTCCACGCGCGGGATCGAGCGCGTTCCGTACGCGAGCGCCGCGATGGCCTGCGCGCCGCCCACGCGCGCGACCGACTGCACGCCGAGCCTTGCCGCCGCAGCCAG
>DATLWP010000200.1:0-4046 GCA_035576265.1 Candidatus Polarisedimenticolia bacterium | reverse complement strand
GTCGACGCCAAGGGCTACAGCAAGGTTCAAGGCAAGCCGTTCAAACAGTCGGAAATCGAGCGCAAGATCGAAGAGGTTCTCGGTTAACGGCAGAAGAGCGCAGTTTGTGGCAAGCAATCTGCAATTGTTTGGGAAGTCTTCATAGGAGAATTTGGAATGACCACGGCCACTTTGCCGGTTTATACGAAAAAGGATTTCCAGACGGACCAGGAAATCCGCTGGTGCCCGGGCTGCGGTGACTACGCAATCCTTTCGGCTGTTCAATCCGTGTTCGCCGAACTCGGCACACCGCGCGAAAATTTCGTCGTCATCTCGGGCATCGGCTGTTCCAGCCGGTTCCCGTATTACATGAACACGTTCGGCTTTCATACCATCCACGGCCGGGCGCCGGCCATCGCCACCGGGCTCAAGATTGTCCGGCCCGACCTCGACGTTTGGGTGGCCACCGGCGACGGTGATTCACTTTCGATCGGCGGCAATCATACGATCCATATGTTGCGGCGCAACATCGGCCTCAAGGTGCTCCTGTTCAACAATCGAATCTACGGACTCACGAAGGGCCAGTTCTCGCCGACCTCCGAACTCGGCAAGAAGACGAAATCGACTCCCTATGGCTCCACCGATCGGCCGTTCAACCCGATTTCGCTCGCGATTGGTGCCGAAGCCACTTTCGTCGCAAGGTCTGTCGACATCTTCCAACAGCACCTGAAGGACACGCTGCGGCGCGCCGCGGCCCACAAAGGCTCCGCCTACATCGAGATCCTGCAGAACTGCAACATCTTCAACGACGGCGCCTGGGACTCGCTCACCGAGAAAGACGCGCGCGGCGATCACGTGGTTCAGCTCGAGCACGGAAAACCGCTGATCTTCGGCAAGAATCGGGATAAGGGCATTCGCTTGAACGGTCTCGATCCCGAAGTCGTCCAACTCGGCAACGGCATCACCGAAAAGAACCTGCTCGTTCACGACGAAACCGATCCTCGCCCGGCCTACGCGTTCCTGCTCGCGCACATGGAGCAGCGGCCTGACTTCCCCACTCCGATCGGCGTTCTGCGCGCGTGGGAAAACGTCCCGCGCTACGAAGATTTGATCACCGACCAGATTCGGAATGTACAAGCCAAGCGCGGTAAGGGCGATCTTTCGAAACTTCTCCGCGCGGGTGACATCTGGGAAGTTAAATCCTGAGGCAAGTTTCCATCGAACGCCAGCTTTCCCTGCGGCGTCCCGATTCACTGGGACGCCGCTTTTCTCTTCCCCCGCCCGATTGTCTCTTTCCGAAATGAAGAAGCACACGCCTCGTCGGCTGCCGTTCGCAATGACCCAGAGAGTCTGACCGAGTGTTCCGAACCCTCGGATGGGTTCTTTGTGCTCTCTACGTTTAGCCTGCCGCCGAGACTTGTGGTCGACGCGGCGTTAGCGGGCGGCGGATTGCGATTCGTGAGGCGTATTCTTTGCCAGGATGGTCCGGCCCGAAGGCGGCGGTGGCATCTGCGCGAGGTCGCGGTCGCGGACGGCTGCAAACTCCTTCCAGTCTCGCTTTGCAACCGGATTGGCGGGCGGCAGAGGCAGCCGCTCGAAATTCAGAAATCGCCCGTGGAGCTCGATGCGGAAATCGAGATGCGGGCCGGTGGCGAGGCCGGTCATGCCGACCAGCCCGATGCGCTGGCCCTGCTCGACGCGCTGTCCCCTCCCCACCAAGACGCGCGAGAGGTGCATGTAGTACGTTATGTAACCGTTCGTGTGCTGCACCTTGACGAGCTTTCCATCCCCGCCCTTTCGCCCCGCGAAGATCACGCGTCCATCGCCGATCGTCTGTACCGGAGTCCCCGTTGGCGCGCCGTAGTCGATTCCAAGATGCGGACGGTACCTTTTCAGGATCGGATGAAAGCGATGCAGGCTGAAATGCGATGTAATCGGCGCGGCGAATTTGAGCGGCGAATGCAGGAACACCTTCTTCATCGATTTTCCCTCGGGCGTGTAATACGCGGGATGCCCGGAAGGGTCGTGAAACAGCACGGCGCGATACGCGTGCCCGCCGTTGTCGTACTCGGCGGCGAGAATCCGGCCGTAGCCGATGAACTCGCCGTCTGCCAGCGTCCTCTTCTCAACGACGAAGCGAAACGTGTCGCCCGGACGCGGGTCCGTGTAAAAATCAAGGTCCCAGCCGAAAATCTCCGCCAGTCGCATGGCGAGTTCGGGCTTTTCGCCTGCGTCCACGACGGCCTGAAAGAGCGAATCGTCGATTTCGCCGCTCAAGCCGACGGTTTGGGTCTCGGAAGGAAGTGTCTCGATCTTCGAATGAATATCGTCTCCATTCGACTCGATGGAGAGCACCTGGTCCGTATCGATCCAATAACGGACTTCCCGCAATTCCCCCTGCACGGACCGGCCGATCTCGAGTCTGTTTCCGGCGCGCAACTCGCGAAAATTGAACACGGGCCGTGCGGAAGCAACCAGTCGCGCCGCAGTGTTCGAATCGATTCCCTGCCCCTCGAGGAATGCCGTAAACGGGCGGCCCAAAGGAACGGTCTGCCGGGTGAAATTAACGACGTGCTCCTTGATCCATTCTGCTTGATTATGCGCCGCAGCAACCTCGGCCGCGAATTGCCTTCCTCCTGCATGGCGAACGTAGTAGGACGCAGCCACGCAGCCGGCGGCCGCCGTCACGAAGCTAAGCCAAAAGACGAGTCTTCCCTTCTTCGCCATTCCCCCAGCCTCTGCTCCATGCGAGAGTGGGGGCAGAATATCGCAAGCCTGCCGGAAGAGAAAAGCAGAATTGCGGAGGGTTGCGCGAAGCTCGTTAACACTCCGCGGCTTTCAGGCTACATGCCTGCAAGACATGGCGTGGCAGTGTCGAGTGCGGAAAGCTTATAGCATCCTCTTAGAAGTCCGGGGCTTTAGCCCCGGCGTAAGCCAAGAGTAATGCAGCGGGCTTTAGCCCCTGAGGCCGCAGCCACTTTGGAGTGTGTTCGCCGGATTCGGCACTGGAACATTTCCTTGCTTGGAATGCCCTCGGCAGTCTAGTCCCAGCGGGTCAGCCCACGCTCATTCTAGTCAGGCACGGGCAGCCGCTCGGGGGCACGGCCTTTGTCGCGGTACAGGGCGCGGTCCGCGGCGTCGAGGAGCGTTTCAATGGTGGTACCATCGTCAGGATAGACCGCGACACCCACACTCACCGAAATGGGCGGCTGCTCGGGGTCCATCGCCACGCGCTGGCAAATCCGGTGCCCTACTTCCTTCGCCGCTTCCATGCCCGTCTCCGGCAAAATCAGGACAAACTCGTCTCCGCCGTATCGTGCCCCCGTATCGATCGTCCGCGAATGTATGCGGAGGACATCGGCTACCCGGCACAGCGCTCTGCTTCCCACCAAGTGTCCAAACTGATCGTTGATCTTCTTGAGTCCGTCGAGGTCAAACAGCAAAAGCGCAAGGGGCCTTCCCGTGCGTCCCGACCGCTGGATCTCGCTCTCGAGTTCGTTCACGAGCCGTCGGTAATTCGCGAGGCCCGTCAACGCGTCGCTGACAGCCAGTTTGCGGACGTTGTCGAATAGCTGTACGTTATCGAGCAGCGCGCCTCCCACCAGCACCACGTAACTTGTGAACTGAAGGATTTCCGCGAACGCGAAGGGTGCATCGAGCCTGCGCACCGCTTGGCTGGCCGCGAGGCAGCACGCCATGTTCAAACCCGCCGCGAGGTACAGTGAGCAGTCAAACGGAGAAGACGCGTTCCGGAGCCGCCGGTGGTAAGCGATCGTCGCCAGAAGGAAGAGTCCCGCGGGAAATAGATTTCCGGGCCTTGGAAAGATGCCGTCGGGATGAACCACCAAGTCGGCGGGCAATTGCAGGTGAAGCGCGCCGAATGCGATCGCGCTCAGCACCACGACCACGAGTGCCACTACGATCTCGCGACGGGGGTGGCTCGCTGCAGGCAGGCGCCGTTCCACGACGACGGCTGCCACGAACAGCAAGCCCAGCAGCGTCCGGCTGATCACCCAGCTCATCGGGTCTCTCGGGATTGCACTCACACCGGGTTGCGCGACGCCCAG
>DATLWP010000199.1:0-6314 GCA_035576265.1 Candidatus Polarisedimenticolia bacterium | reverse complement strand
AAACGAGCGGCGAACGATTCGTCGGCGTGCTGCCGCGCGAAGTGGTCAAGATTGTGGACGTGAAATGCCCCGACTCGGGCGAGTCCGACACTTTCGACTTGGCTAACCTGGAGGCCTTGGATCAAAAGGACGAAATTAAGTTTGTGATCGCGAGCCGCAGGGATTACGATTTCGCCCGCGGCTTCGTGGCGGGCCACGGGCTTGCTGCGCGCGTCCGTCAAGTCCTGTTTTCTCCTGTGTTCGCGGACCCGGCTGGCCGCTGGCCCGGATTGAATGCGCGGGAACTGGCCGAATGGATCCTGGCCGACGGACTGTCCGTGCGGCTGGGGTTGCAATTGCACAAGTTCATCTGGGATCCGGCGATGAAGGGAGTTTGAATTTCAACGGTGGCGGAAAGGCCCAAAGCGGTGGTGCTGTTGAGCGGGGGTTTGGACTCCTGTGTCACCACGGCCATTGCCAACCTCACGCACCGCCTCGCCTTGCTGCACGCCAGCTACGGACAGCGCACGGAGCAGCGCGAGCGGCGCGCCTTCGAGGAAATCGCGGATTTCTACGGAGTGCGCGAGCGATTGGTTGTCCGGCTCGACGCGTTGGCGCAGATCGGCGGTTCGGCGCTCACCGATCGGCGTATCGCCGTACCGGAGTCGGGGGAAGCGCTAGCGCGGCACGCCGACATCCCAATCACCTACGTTCCATTTCGCAACGCGCATTTTCTTTCCGCCGCGGTGAGCTGGGCGGAGGTCATCGGGGCAACAGCCATCTTCATCGGGGCCGTGGCGGAAGATAGCTCGGGTTATCCCGATTGCCGTCCGGAGTATTATCGTGCGTTCGATACCTTGATCCGTGCGGGAACGCGACCGGAAACGCACATTCGGATCGTGACGCCGGTTATCACTTTGCGAAAGAGCGAGATCGTCCATCGCGGCGCCGAGCTTGGAGCGCCGCTCGGCTGCACCTGGTCGTGCTATCAGTTCGATGACGAAGCCTGTGGAAACTGCGATAGTTGCCGCCTGCGCCTACGTGCCTTCGCCGAGGCCGGTCTGCCAGACCCTATCGCTTATCGGGTTCGAGTTGCGCCATAATGCTAAGAGTGGTGCGGGATGGCCATAATCCGCTGCTGGAGGAGATAACTAGATGAAACGACTGGTTCCGGCTTGGTTAGCGCTGGTGGTGTTTCTCTTACTACCTGCAATCGCTGCGGCACAGGGTGCCCGCGTCAGCGGCCAGGTGTTCGACAAGGACGGCAAACCATGGCCGGGCGTCTCAGTGCAGATCAAGAGCGAAAGCGGACGGTCCTTTACGCTCAAGACCGACAAGGACGGAAAGTTCAGCCAGATTGGACTGACGCCTGGAGTGTACACATTCATCCTGAATGACGAAGCGGCGGGCCTGAAGAACTTTACGGAACAGCACCAGATTGAAAGCGGCGAGGACAACAATATCGCGATCAACTTCAAGGAAATCATCGCGCAGCAGGCTACCGCCCACCCCGAGGAACAGAAGAAACGAGAAGAGGAGGCCGGTAAATTCAAGGCTTTGAAAGCCCACGTGGAAGCGGGTGTTGCAGCGCTCGCTCAAGGGGACACTCTTCAAAAGCAGTTGCGGGCGGCACCGGCCGACCAGAAAGCTGCGATTCAAAGCCAGTTGAGCACCTCGTATCAAACCGCCATAAATGAATTTCAGCAGGCGGAGCCATTGGTCGGTCCCAAGGACATCAAGAATCACGCAGTGGTCTGGGCCAACCTTGGCCAGGCCTATTCGGCAGCCGCGCGTTACGACGATGCCGCCAATGCCTATCAAAAGGCGATCGAACTGAATCCCGAAGTGGCCGATTTTCTCAACTTGAGCCTCGCCCAGGCCCATCTCGGCGCCGCAACAACGGATCCAGCGGCCGCGAGCGCGAAATACCAGGCGGCGGGCGCTTCGTGCGAGAAAGCCATTGCTCTGGATCCCACCACGGCCGCGAAATGCTGGAAGAATATCGGCATCATCCTCAGCAACAAGGGTGATCTCAAGAACGCCATCCAGCCGCTGGAGAAGGCCACGGCCGCGGACCCGAAGGATGCACAGTCCTGGTTCCTGCTTGGTAGCGCCTATACCGGCACGATTGAGTCGAAACAAGAGGGCGACAAGATGGTTTACGTCATCCCTCCCGGCACGGCCGACGCCTATCAAAAGTGCATCGACGCCGACCCGAACGGGCCTTATGCCGCGCAGGCAAAGAGCATGCTCGACGGCCTGGCTGCCATGGGCGGCGGCGAATCGACGAAAGTCCTGGAGAGAAAAAAGAAGAAGAGGTAGAAAATCACCGCGCGGCCCGCGCGCAGTCGAATGGCTGCACGTGGGCACCGACGTCCTTTCTTCAACAGGGGCCGTGGGTCGCGTGATTTCGCCTCTCGACCCGAGACCAGTAGAGTGTTATCCTCTCGCAGATTCATTGCGAGGAAGTCCGTGCCCGAAGTGGATTCCATCCCGTCGAGTACACAGCGCCGGCGCAGCGAGCGACTCTCCAGTTCCGTGCCTATTATCGTGCGGGGAATCGATCTCCTCGGCCAGCCTTTTGAGGAGCGCACCTCGACGCTGACCTTGAACCTCCACGGGTGCCGCTACTCATCCAAGCACCATTTGCCGAAAAATACGTGGCTCACACTCGAGGTCGCGCGAGGAACTGAACGCCGCAATCTGCGCGCGCGCGTCGCGTGGATTCAGCGGCCGCATTCGGTCCGCGAGTTCTTTCAGATCGCGATCGAGCTAGAAAGTCCGGGCAACATCTGGGGCATCGAATCGCCACCGGCGGACTGGGAAATCGCTGAGGCTCCGGCGGGTTCGTCCGCCGAATTCTCAGCGCAGCGAGAGTTGCAGGCGGCGGCACGGTCCGAGACCGGCGCGATTTCAACAACTACCGCCAACCTTACGGAAAGAATGACGGCCGACATGACAAATGGATCCCCGGAATCTGACCGCACTTCGCAAGCTCCATCCGCGTGGGAAGCCGCGCCATTGGCGGAAAGCCCGCTGTGGCGCGAATGGAACGCTGAGCTCGAGCGGCAAGCGAGCCGCGCTGTCGAGGCCGCAGCGGCGCAGGCCGGCGGACAGATCCGCCAGATTGTGGAAGACTTCGAGCGGACGCGGACCGCTGCGCAGGCAGACTTTTCGGCCGAAGTGGCCGCCAAACAAGCTGAATTGCTGGGCGGGCTGAGAGCCGAGTTCGAGCGCGGTTTGCAGCAGTCTCGCGAATTGCTCAGTGAGCTCGACCGCAAAGCGCAGGCCCTTCGCGCCGAAAGCGAAGCGGCGGTCGAATCAGCGAGCCGGCTGGCGCAAGCGCGCCTTCACGCGGAAGCCGCCGAAGCGTCCAGGCTCCAGCAGAAGCCGGCCGAGCCCTCGGAAGCAACCATGGCCGTGGCTGACGAGGCTGTCGCGGCTTGGCGGCAGCGTCTCGAGTCGGAAATGACCCTGGCGCGAACGCAGTGGAACGAACTCCTGCAGTCATCGCTTGACAGCAGCATGGAGCGTTTGATCAGGCAGCTTTCGGCGCAATCGCAGGAGATTCTTCGCCAGTCGGAGCAAAAGATGTCTGAGCGGGTTGCCGAGCTCCGGCAGCCGTTGGGCCAAATGTCCTCCGAGGCCCAGGAAACGATTTCCAGCGTCAAGTCGGCGCTCGAAGAAGAAGTGGCGCGTGCTCGGTCGTCGCTCGCCGAGATCGAGCGTGCCGCCGGCCGGATGAAGGAATACTCGAACCAACTCGAGGCCGCCAGCCACGACACGCTGAACGAGTTGCACCGGCGCCTGGAAAACATTCTGGGTGCACAAACGGACGAGATGAATCGGCGCGCGGAAAGCCTGATTTCGGGCTTGCCCCAGCGCCTCGGGCCCACGCTCGATTCCGCAGGTCAGCAGCTCGTCGAGCGCACGACTGCGGAAATCGAGTCGAAGATCGCGCCGCGCATCGAGCGCGTCCCGGAACTGCTGCGCGAACTGGCCGCGCGCGAGGTCGAGGCGGAAGAAAGCCTGCGCCTGCATCGCGAACGCTTGCGCCAGCTTTCGGAGAACAACCAACGCGAAATGGCCTTGCAGGCGACCGCGACACTGGCAAATCTTCGCAACGATTTCGAATGCGCGCGAACGGAGGCGCTGGCGAAGTGGAGCGAGGAATTGGACGCCGCCGGAGTTCGCGCGTCACACGCGGCAGCCGAGTCGATCGGCCGTTCCTCCGAATGGTTCCAGCAGGAGGCGCGGGCGCATCTGCAGGTGCTGGTCGAGCAGGCCCTGGCCGGAGCCGCAAGCGGTTTTGAGGAAAAGACCGCTCAGGCGGCGCGCAAGTTCGAGTCTCAGCTCGAGGAGCAGTCCAACGCGCGGCTCGGCCAGATTCGCGAGCAGCTCGGCGGCGTGGCGGGCGAGGTCACGGCGCGCACGCGCACGCAGCTCGATCAAGCTGCGGAAGCCGCCGCGGCGTCGTTCGGGGAGGTCGTGCGCAGCATCTCCGAGCAGGAGGTGCAGCAGTTCACGAACACGAGCCGCAGCGCGCTCGCCGAACGCACGCAGGACCTCGAGAGTTTTACGCAGCAACTGCTGGGCAGGCTCGAGGCCAGCGCCGGAGGATCTATCGACCGCTTCCGCGCGCAAATGGCTTCGGAGCTCGAGACAAGCATCGCGCAGGGACGCGGCGCCCTTGCCGCAGAGTTCGCTTCGGCGCTCGACGGATATCGCGCCGCGCGCGAAGCCCAACAGAAGACGTGGGCCGAAAGTCTCGAACGAGCCAGCGAGGAAGCCGCGAGCAGACATCAGGAGCGATTGCAGACGGCGGGCGATTCTTGGATGGTGTCTTCCGTCCGACGCCTGAACGAGCACGGGCAGAACGCGATCGAATCGCTGCTGCGCTCGGCCGATCAGTCGTTGCGCGAGTCGTTTTCGAGAGTCTTCGAAGGCCTTTCGGCGATGCTGCGAGAACGCGCGACGAATTCCGCGGGGGCGGCCACTTTTTCCACGGCACCGAACCGCGAAGCAGCGGAGCCGCCCGCGCCTCACAACGAATCGGCCTCGAACGGCGCGAACGCCTAACGCCTCGGCGCCGGCGACAGGAAGCCCAGCGCGCGGCTTCGCGCCTATTTTTCTCCTACTGCGTCGCGCACCGAGCTCGCCACGAAAGCAATTTGCTCCGCCGTCAATCCGGGATGCAGCGGCAAGCTGAGAGCTCGCTCGCAAGCGCGCTCGGCGTTTGGAAAAGTGCCGGGCGGAAGGCCGAGGGACGAGTAGGCAGGCTGCAGGTGCACGGGCGTGGGGTAGTGCACGACAGTCTCGATCTCGCGCTCGGCGAGCTGCGCGACCACGGCGTTGCGATTGCTCGCGTAAACGACGAACTGGTGATACACGCATTCGTCGCGCGGATCGTCCACGGGAATCTGCAATCGCGCCCCTTCGAGCAGGCGGCGATAGTCGCGCGCAATTTCCTGGCGGCGGGCGGTCCAGCCGAAGAGGCGGCGCAGCTTGATGCGCAGCACCGCGCCCTGAAATCCCTGCATGCGGTAGTTATAGCCGACAAACTCGTGCTCGTAGCGCGCCGTCTGGCCGTGGTTGCGTGCCGCGCGCGCGAATTTCGCCACCTGGTCGTCGTCGGTGGTGAGCGCGCCGCCTTCCCCGTACGCGCCGAGGTTTTTCGTGGGATAGAAGCTGAAGACGCCCGCGTGCGCGAGCCCACCGACGCGCCGGCCGCGATAGCGTGCGCCGTGAGCCTGCGCCGCGTCCTCGAGGATGCGGAGATTGTGGCGTTCGGCGACCTCGCGAATCGCGTCCATGTCTGCAGGGCGGCCGTAGAGATGAACCGGGAGGATGGCGCGCGTGCGGGGCGTGATGGCGCGTTCGATCAGCTTAGGATCGAGGTTGGCCGTAGCGGGGTCGATGTCCACGAAGACGGGAACGGCGCCGCAGTAAGTGATGGCTTCGGCTGTGGCGAGAAATGTGTTGGGGGTAGTGATGACCTCGTCGTCCGCCTGCACGCCCAACGCGAGCAGACCGAGGTGCAGGGCCGCCGTACCTGAGCTGAGCGCCACGCAGTGCTTTGTCCCGCAGAAATCGGCGAATTCCCGCTCAAAAGCTTCGACTTCTTCGCCTATGACGAATGCCGCCTTCTGGCAGACGCGGTCGAGCGCGGGAAGGATTTCGTCCCGAAGCTCTGCGTATTCGGCTTTGAGGTCCAGAACGGGAACTTTCATTGCGCGGCCCCTTGGTCCGGCAAAAACTCTACTGTAGGCAGGGCTTCCGGGCAAGCCCGCAATCCGGGGCGGGGTATTTGATTGGCGAAGGCGCGAGTTCCGCGG
>DATLWP010000198.1:0-2442 GCA_035576265.1 Candidatus Polarisedimenticolia bacterium | reverse complement strand
GAAGGACTGGGTCCACGACTGCAAGAGCATGCTTGGACTAGAACCTATCTCAAAATTGAGGATGGGAGTCGATCCGCTATAAAAGGTGGATGATTCGGCTGCTTGATTCGGAATGGGAACGCATCCGAGGACATTTTCCTGAAGAGAACAGTCGCGATGGCCGTCCAGGTCGTAAGCCTGTTCCGACGCGTCTGGTTCTTGAAGCGGTACTGTGGATTTTGAACACGGGCGCGCAGTGGCACATGCTGCCGCAGTGCTATCCGAACTACAAAACGGTGCATCGGCGCTTTCAGACGTGGTGCGGCAACGAGATTCTGCGCCAGGTGTTGACCGACATTGCCAACGAGCTTCGCGAGCGCGGCGCGCTGGATGAAGAAGAATGTTTCATCGATGCGACTTTTGCGATGGCCAAGGGCGGCGGCGCAGAGATCGGCCCGACGAAGCGCGGAAAAGGCCTGAAAATCATGGCGATTGTGGACCGCCATGGCTTGCCGCTCTCGGTCAGCACACACGCAGCTAACCATCATGAAGTGCGTTTGGTTCAGCTCTGCTTCGACTTCTACATGATTGAGGCCAAGCCCGAAAACCTCATTGGTGATCGCGCCTACGATAGCGATCCACTGGATGAGGAATTGCGCAAAGACGGCATCGAGATGATCGCCCCGCACCGTTCAAACCGCAGCAAGCCCCAAACTCAAGACGGACGGCGATTCAGGCGATACGCAAGGCGGTGGCTGGTGGAACGCTTCTTCGCTTGGATACAATGGCAGCGCCGCATATTGGTGCGCTGGGAATATTACCCCAAGAATTTCCTCGGCTTCGTCCAACTCGCTTGCCTCATCATCCTCTTCAGGCGATTTTGAGATAGGTTCTAAGAACAAATAGGGATTGTGAATGGAAGCGGATTTGTTAGAACAGTCCAACCGAGCCAGCCTTGGGAGGAAACATGGCCAAGCTTCGACACATCGCACTCATCGTGCCCGATCCCGAGGCCTCCGCCCAATTTTTCGAGAAGGCATTCGACTTCAAGCGCGTGGGAAAAGCGCGGCGGGGCATCTATCTCTCGGATGGGACCGTAAATGTCGCGCTCCTCAAAATCGAAAACGAGAACGAGAAGACGGGAATTTACCATTTCGGCATGTGGGTCGACGACCTCGACGAAGCGGAAAAGAAAGCGTCTGCCGCCGGTGCGACCTATCTTGCCGGGCGTCCGACCTCGCCCAATTCCTTCTACGAATGCAAATACCGGAGCCCGGACGGAATCGTCTTCGACCTCACGCATAATGGATGGGCAGGCGCAGTGAAGGATGTCGTGCCCGCCAAGGAACCCGCGAAGTCGCACGCTTGACATGCGCCGCGCCGACGACCGCGTGGTAATCGTGGGCGCGGGCCCGGTCGGTCTGTGCCTTGCGCTGAAGCTTGCGCAAGAGGGAATCGCGTCGACCGTTATCGAGCAATTATCGGACGAGAATTTCCTCGATCAGGTGCCGCGCGCGGGCACCAATCATGCCGCGACGCTCGAATTGTACGATGAGATCGGGCTCTATAAGCGACTGGAACCGCGCGGCATCATCGCACCGTTCTTCCACTATTGGGATCGCGAGAAAAGCGAACGCATCGCCGAATTCGACCACGCGGCGCTGAAGAACGACACGCGCTTTCCCTTTGCACTGCAATGCGAACGGATCAAGATCGTCGAGGAAGCGCTTGCCATGGCAAAGGCGGAAGCACTCGTCGACATACGTATGGCCACCGAGTTCACCGGGTTCGCACAGGACGAGAACGGGGTTACGGCCTTCGTCACCAACGAACGGGGCGAGAGCGAGGACATTCGCGGCCGGTATATCGTGAGTTGCGAGGGCGCCCGCAGCATCGTTCGCAAGGAATGCGATATCGAGTTCGAGGGGTTCACCTATCCCGACCGCACGCTCAACATCGAGGTTGCCTACGATTTCAAACAGCACGGTTACACCGATCGCAACTACATTTCCGACCCTGAAGAATGGTCCAATCTCTTCCATTGGAAAGGCCCGCCGGAGCGCTGGCGCGTGCACTTCCCGACCAAGGAAAACGAGGACCCCGAGGCGCTGACGCGAGACGACGCGATGCAGACGCGGCTGCAGAAATTCCTGCCCACGGGCAAGACGTTCGAAATCGTCGGTTGCAATCTCTATACGGTGCATCAGCGGGTGGCGAAAAAGTTCCGCTTAGGGCGCGCGATTCTCGCGGGCGATTCCGCACATGTGAACAGTCCTATCGGCGGCATGGGCCTGAACAGCGGCGTGCATGACGCATTCAACCTCGCCGATAAGCTTGCGCGCATTTGGCGCGGAGAGGATGAAACGCTGCTCGATCTCTACGAACGGCAACGGCGTCACATCGCCGTGAGCCACACCCAGGCCCAGACTATCCGAAACAAGAAGCTCCTGGCCGAAAAGGATC
>DATLWP010000197.1:0-8122 GCA_035576265.1 Candidatus Polarisedimenticolia bacterium | reverse complement strand
ACGCGTGCGCGTCCGCTGGCATTTCGCCGTCTGGGGTGAGAAAACCGGCCTTGGTGCAGAGGATCACTTCCTCGCGGCCATAGCCCTTCGCAGCCAGTTCCCTGAGCGCGGCGGCAATCGATCGCTCGCTCCGCTGAAAGCGATAGTTGATGGCCGAATCCACCACGTTGATGCCGCCGTCAACGGCTGCGATCACTGCGCTCGCGTACCCATTGTCGGTAGCTTCATCGGGCTCGCCGAGGTAGGTCCCGATCCCGATGGAAGAGAAAACGAGCCCGCCCGGCAGTTCGCGAAAATGGCCCGCGGCAGAGCGGCCCTGAAACCTCGCGGCGTAGCGCAATGTTCCTTCCGGGGTAGCGCGGCCCGGCCGGAGTTTCTCGTGAATGGCCGATGATGACATCCAAACCTTTCTAGACAGCGGAAAATCTCGAAGCGCGCAACGCGCGCGACGGCCGTGCGCGGGTCGCTCCGAACTAGAGATTAATCCACGATGCGCGTCGTCATTTCCTGCGCGGGTTCGCCGCCGGCCATCCCCTGCGCGATAATCAACTGGCGCGCCTCGACGCGAATCTTCGGAAGATTTCGCGCGAACAGGATGGCACCCACGATGGCAACGCATCCGCCGATCATCAGCGTGTGCGGCGCACCGATGTGCTCGGCAAGCGCGCCGTAGAGCAGCGATCCGAACGGCGCCATGCCCATGAACATCATCGAATACACGGCCATGACCCGGCCGCGCAGGCGGTCCGGCACCATCACCTGGATCAGCGTATTCGAGGACGCCATCTGCGTCATCATCGAAAATCCCATGGGAGCCAACACGCACAACGACAGCCAATACCAGCGCGACAAGGAGAACAAGATCAGTCCGGTGCCGAACCCTCCGCAGGCGATCGCCACTAGTCTTCCGAGGCCGCTCACGCCGCGGCGCGAGGCCAGCGTCAACGCGCCAAGGAGCGCGCCAATCCCGGTGGCACCCATCAGCATGCCGTAGGTGCGGGCGGTGCCGTGCAGGATCTTGACGGCAAAAACCGGCATCAGAACCGAGTAAGGCATACCCACGAGAGCGACGAGCGCGACCAGCATGAGCAGCGCCCGGATCGGCGCCGTATTGCGCGCGAAGCGAAACCCTTCGGTCATGTGCTCGAGCGGTGACGCGTGCGCCACCTTCGGCCGCGGGCGGGGCCCCATGCGCATCAGCAGCAGGCCGATAATCACGGCGATGTAACTCACCGAATTCGAGAAAAAGCACCAGCCCTCGCCGATCTTGTACACGATTATTCCCGCGACCACCGGGCCGATCACACGCGCGCCCTGAAACATCGACGAATTCAGCGCGATGGCATTCATCAAGTCTTCGCGGCCGACCATCTCCACCAGAAAGGCCTGGCGCGTCGGAAGGTCGAATGCGTTTACCACTCCCATCGAAGCCGCGAGCACGATCACTTCCGTCACGGTAATTCGATTCGTAAGCGTCAGGAATGCCAGGGCAGCCGCCAGGAACATGGACAGCGTCTGCGTAGTGATAATGATTTTGCGGCGGTCGAAGTGGTCCGCCAGGAAACCGCCCGCCGTCGCAAATAGAGAGATGGGAATCTGTCCGGCAAAAGCTACCGTGCCGAGCAGGAGCGATGACCCGGTGAGCCGGTATACGAGCAGCGCTTCCGCTGCGGTGTCCATCCAGGTACCGATCAGGGAAATCAATTGCCCGCTAAAGAAGAGCTGAAAATTGCGGTGCCTGAGCGAACGGACCATATCCCGAAAACGGGAGCGATCCTCGAGCGCGGCTGCGGCTTTCGTTGTGGTGGTTCCACCCATTTATGTAATTGTACGATGCCGCGGCGTGCGGCGCGGCCCCTGATTCGATCTAAATTGCCTTGGGACCTAGGCTCCGGGCGACGGCGCTTCCCCCGAACGCGACCCGGCCTCGGAAATTTGGAGCAATCTCCCGCAAGCTCGCAAGATCCGCCGGTACGGCCAGCCGCCTTCGCGGAAGAAGATTTCGCCCTCCCGAGGCTTCGAATAGAACCAGCGTGCCACCAGTGCGAGATGTTCCGCCAATTCGGCCGGCGCGGCGCGCAAACCGAAACGCGCGCGCCAATCGGTGGAAGATGTCCCGCCAGCCTGCGCCGACTCGCCATCGCTTTCCGGTCTTACGCGCGATTCCGGTTGGCCTACGGCCGTCTCCGGCTCCAATGCATGCCTCAAAATCGCCTCCACCGAGCGCGGCTGGCTCGACAGTTCACCAAAACGCAGAAAGATGGGCTCCGCGAGCAAACCGCCGCGAACCGGAAAAACCGCGATGGACTTGTCTTCCGCCGCGCGCTCGAGGATTACGGCGTCGAGCCATTCGACGCGCCGGGCGATTTCCGGCAGGCCCCGCAGCACGGCCGACACCTTTTCCACTCGCTTATGCACTGCGGCGGCCCGCTCAAAATCGAGTGCTTCGCTGGCCGATTCACGCTCGCGTTCGAAACGCTCGGTGAGTGCCGTGCCGGCCGTCTCGAGCGTCTCGAGCAGGCGGCCGACTTCGGCATCGTATTCCTCGCGAGTACATCCCGCGAAACAGGGCGCAAGGCACATTTTCATCTCGGAATAGATGCAGCCTGGGAAGCTCGGGTCGCGGCGGATCTTGATTTGACAACGGCGAATCTTGAATAGCTCGAGGAAACCTTCTGCGAAGGCCTCTGCCGCGCGGCGCGATGCGAACGGACCGAAATAGAACCCCCCGTCGGCGCGAATTCGCCGCGTGACGTAGCAGCGCGGATACTCATTTCGCAGATTGACCTTCAGCAGCGCAGTGGGACGCAGGCGCAGCAGGTCGCGGTAGCGGCCAGGAAGTATTTCCCGGGCGTGGAGGTAAAGGACGAAGGTCTGCTCGAATTTCGAGGCTGTGACCCGATAGCGAATCCGCGCGGCCACCGCGCGCAGATTCAGCCGCTTCGAAAGTGCTTCCGGCGGGCGCAGCAGGCGTTCTGCGGCGCGGCGGATGTCCGCCGTTCGCGCGAGATAGGGACGCGCGGACGCATCGTGCATCTCGAAGAGCATGACACCCGGCCGCGCTGGCAGGCTCGCAAAGAAATCGGCATCACGCGCGGCGTGGAATTCCTCTGCGCCATTGAGCTCCAGCATGAACACAAGGATACACTTTGGCTGCACGGCGGGGGAGACCGCGACAGAAGAAATTAGAGAAACGGAGATCAGAAAATGGGCGCGCGAGCTCCGGATCGCGATCGACGCCGATTTTAGCTTCTCTCTTCCAACGTTCTATTGCCCGGGCCTGAGAACCCAGGAGGCAATGATCAGCCGCTGTATTTCGCTCGTGCCTTCGTAGATTTCGGTGACACGCGCATCGCGGTAGGCGCGTTCGACGGGATATTCGCGACTGTATCCATTGCCGCCGTGAATCTGGATGGCCTTGTGCGCCACGCGCGTGGCCATCTCACTGGCGAAGAGTTTTGCGATGGCCGCCTCCAGGGAAAATCGCGCGCCCGAGTCCTGTTTCCACGCCGCGCGACGCGCGAGCAACCGCGCCGCGTCGATTTCCGTGGCCATGTCCGCAAGCAGGAACTGGATGGCCTCGAACTCCGCGATGGGGTGTCCGAACGCCCGTCGCTCGCGCGCGTAGGAGAGCGCGGCTTCGAACGCGCCCTGCGCGATCCCAATGGCCTGCGATGCGATTCCGATGCGCCCGCCATCGAGCGCCGCAAGCGCGATCTTGTACCCTTCGCCTTCGTCGCCAATGCGGTTTCCGACCGGCACTTCGCAATCGCGGAAAGAAAGCTCCGCGCAGGCGGTGGCGTTGATGCCGAGCTTTTTTTCCTCCTTCCCGGCTACGAATCCCGGCGTGCCCTTCTCGATCACCAGGGCCGTGATGCCCTTCTCGGCTTTTTCCGGCTGCGTATTGACGAACACAAGCGCCGCGTCCGCCACGGTCCCGGCCGTGATCCAGGCTTTCGTGCCGTTGACGAGGTAACGATCACCCTTGCGCACGCCCGTGGTAGTCAAGGCCGCCGCGTTTGACCCCGCTTGCGGCTCGGTGAGCGCGTAGCAGCCAATTTTCTGCCCCTGCACAAACGGCGCCAGATATTTCTGTTTCTGCTCTTCGGTTCCGAACTTGTAGATGGCGTCGTTGTAAAGCGAATTCTGGACCGAAAGGATGACACCCGTTGAAGCGCAGGCTCGCGAGATTTCCTCAATGGCGATCGAGTAGCCGACATGGTCCATGGCGGCTCCGCCGTATTCTTCCGGCAGGGTCACGCCGGTCAAGCCCAGCGCGGCGGCCTTGCGCAGAATATCGCGCGGGAAGCGGCCCGTCTCGTCGAGCTCCTTCGCGAAGGGTCTCACTTCGGTCTCGGCAAACTCACGCACCGTTCGCTGAAGCAGCTTCTGCTCTTCGGATAGGTCGAGGTTCACGTTTGTGTCCTGCGCCGCTGAATGAGCGCCGTGATACGCAATTGTACTCCGCGCTGCGACTGTTGGCCTAGGCGGGGTGTCCCGAATAGCAACCAGGCCGAACCGGACGCCGCCGGGGAATCGCGCCCTCGCGCTCCATTTGCGGCAAGCCGCTTAAATCCTTTATAATTCGCCGGTACGCTCACGAATACGACTCAGGGGCCGCCAAGTGAACCAGGCGCCTCCGGGTCGCCCTGACGCAAAATGACCGACCTTGCCGACAAGATTAAGAAAAGGCTGAAGGACGAAATCGCCTCCCTCGAGCATGAGTTGCACAACGAACTGCCGAAGGAGATCAAGACCGCTCGTGCCCACGGCGACCTTTCCGAGAATGCCGAGTACAAGTACGCGAAAGAAAGGCAATCGTACGTTTCCGCGCGCCTCGGGCAGCTCCACCAGCGCATGGCCGATATTTCCCTGATGAACCTGAACAACCTGCCCAAGGATCGGGCCGCCTACGGTTCGCGGATCGTCGTGCTGGATATTGCGAAATCAACGGAAATCGAGTACAAGCTGGTGACGGTGGAAGAAGCCGATGCCGCCAACGGACTGATTTCCACGGGTTCTCCTATCGGCCGGGCTCTGCTCGGCAAGAAAGTGGGCGACGAGGTAACCGTGAGCACGCCCGCAGGCATCAAGGAGTACGAGGTCGTGCGACTGATCACCATTCACGAAGAGGACTAGCGGGGTGCAATTCACTCCATGCTGACCCGGACCATCGGCCGGTACCTCTCCTGGCCCATCGAACGTCTCGCAGCACTCCTAGCCGCCACCGGAATTCCCCCTAATGTGATCACGTGGTCCGCTCTTGTCGCGAATCTGTGGGCCGGAATTCTGTTTGCCAAGGGGCGATTCGCCGGCGCCGGCGGCATGATGATTCTGGCGGGGTTGTGCGACCTGCTCGACGGCCCGGTGGCGCGGCGGCAGAATCGTGTTTCCTTGTTCGGCGGCTTTCTTGACTCGATTCTCGACCGCTACGCCGACCTCATGCTGTTCCTCGGCCTGCTTGTCTACTACGTTCATCTCAACCGATTCCGGTACGCCGTCCTTGCTGGGGCGGCCATGGCGGGCGCGGTGATGGTTAGTTATGCAAAGGCGCGGGCAGAATCGCTCGTGCCCGCCGAGGAGGTCGGCTTCTGGGAACGTCCCGAGCGATTCGTGCTGATGATTTTGGGGGCGTTGGTGAACCGCATGACCGTGGTGCTCTGGATTCTGGCCATCGGTCCCAACATTACCGTGATCCACCGTATCCTGCGCACATGGAAGCAGACGAAAGACGCACCGGCCCGCGCGGGCGTAGTCGGCTCGATCGGGGGCCAGGCCCTACCGACACCCGCGCAACGGCCCGTTCGGACTCCTGCACAGACAAAGGCCGCGCGAGCAGCTCATCCAATCCATCACCTTCTGAAGCATTCGGCGCGTCGCAGAGGTTAGCAATGGCCAAGCTCCTCGGGATCATCGGACTCATCGTTATTTGCGCGGGAATCGATCTGCTCTGGCAATCGCGGCGGGAGATCCGATTTTGGCTGGTTGCCTACGCCAGGGCCTTCCGCGCGATACTGTGGCGGCAGGACGCGGAGGGTGCATTCCCTTGGCGGGAAGCCTCCATAAGACGCCAGGCGGCGCTGGGCGTGCTGCTGGGCATGGGCTTGGCGTTTGTGGTCGGCCCCATCCTAGTCGGTGTGGGCGTCACGCTGATGATCCTGTATCCGAACCTCTGACGGCCTCCCCGGGACTCTTGAAACCCTCACTCATCATCCACGGCGGGGCTGGCAATATTCCAGACGGGCGACTGGAAGAGGTCCGCAGCGGCATTCACCGGGCACTTGAAACCGGCTGGACAATTCTCTCCGCAGGTGGCGCCGCACTGGACGCGATCGAGGCCGCTATCGCCTCGCTCGAAGACGATCCGGTATTCGATGCCGGCACCGGCTCGCACTTAAACCGCGACGGTTGCGCTCAGCTGGACGCTATTGTGATGGACGGAGCCACGCTCAAGGCCGGGGCGGTCGCCGCAGTGGAACGCGTGCGCAATCCCATTCGTTTGGCGCGGCTCGTCCTCGAGAAGTCCGACCACATGATGCTCGTCGCCACGGGCGCGGAGACGTTCGCGACCGAAAACGGCCTCTCGCTCTGCGCCCCCGAGGAACTTGTCACCGAACACGCGCAATTGGCCTGGCGTAAGCGCTTCGAAGAGATACGCGCCAAGGAATACGCCCCGGGTCGCGAGCCGGGCACAGTTGGCGCGGTAGCGCTCGATACGACAGGCAACCTAGTCGCGGGGACTTCCACCGGCGGCACGTGCTGCAAGTTTCCGGGCCGTGTGGGCGATTCCCCGCTCATCGGCTGCGGTTGCTACGCCGACGCCGAAGCGGGCGGCGCCTCGTGCACAGGCTACGGCGAGGGAATCATGAAAATCGTGATGGCCAAGATGGCCGTGGACCTACTGCACGACCCCCGCGTGCTCGCGCCTCACCGTAGGAAGCGCGGCCCCGCCACGATTGCGCAGGCCATCGCCGATGCCTGTGTCCGGAAGCTCGAGCATCGCGCCCGCGCGGCGGGAGGGTTGATACTTCTCGACCGCGAGGGCCGTCCTGCTGCCGCATTCAATTCCCCGCGCATGGCCTACGGCTTCGTGAACCCCGACGGCACCTTCAGGGTGGCGCCCTGACCGCCTTGGGAGCCGGCCCATTTCGGAAACAACCCTCTCGTATTGCGAACACGACCGAGGTCCCGGGGCTTCGAAGGGAACGAATAGGCTCTCCAAATAGGCCTGGGATGTCCACCGTCTGGAGCCCGGCGATTTAGGAGAAAAAAGTCTTGCATTATGGATCGGTTTGGATTAAGAATCTATTCAAACGCACAATTGCTCCATAAAGGCCCGCGCAACGCCTTTTTCCCTCATATGACGTCCCGCGCGGGCCTTCTAAATTTTCACGCCGCTTTCCTTGTTGAGTTAAGATGACCCGGGACAATCATTCAACACTCGGAGGCAAATATGGCGCTAAGCGATGCAATGCTCCCGGAGTTCGATCATGAAATGGCTACCACGCGGAAGACCCTTGAGCGCGTTCCCGAAGGCAAGCCCGACTGGAAGCCCCACGAAAAGTCCATGACCATCAGCCGCCTTGCGGGTCATCTTGCGGAATTACCGATGCTCGCAGTCTTCACCTTTCAAGGAGACTCATTCGATTTTCGGGCGCCTGGCGCTCCGCCCACGCAACCGACGCTGATGACCTCCCGCAAGCAATTGCTCGAGTTGTTCGACAAGAATGTCGCCGCCGCCCGCGCTGCCATTTCCAAAGCGTCCGACCAAGATCTCCAAAAGACATGGACGTTGCAGAGCGGCGGGAAAACCATTTTCTCCATGCCGCGCATCGCGGCTCTGCGCAGCATGTTTCTAAACCACGTGATTCATCATCGCGGCCAGCTCTCCGTCTACTTGCGGATGAACAACGTGCCCGTGCCTTCGATTTACGGCCCGTCCGCCGACGAAGGCAGCATCTAAATCTTCAGCTCTCGGCGTGTAGGGGTTGGGCTCCCCTAACTTCTACACGCTGCACTTCCCCGCGCTCCCGTCGAGAGGCGCTCTTTTATTCCGCCTCACATCGCGCTAGGCTGAATAAAAGAGCGCCTCTCGACGGGAGCGCGGGGAAGTGCAGCGTGT
>DATLWP010000196.1:0-10546 GCA_035576265.1 Candidatus Polarisedimenticolia bacterium | reverse complement strand
ACAAGAAGTTGAACACCTGAAGTTACGCACATGGAAGCAAGCTCAGCATAGCGCCGCGCGCCGTTGCGCGCAACCTGGGTGCCGTCCCCCGTTTCGAGTTGATAGTACCCGCAGCCCTCTCTCGCCACGCGAATTGACAGTATCGCACGGGGCATCATAGGCTCGTTGAGAGAACTACAGGCTGCACAGCATGCCCTCGAAACCCATCTCGGTATCCGCCAAACACGGTCGCATTCTCGTCGGTCCCGCCGGTTGGTCATACTCGGACTGGAACGGCATCGTCTATCCGTCGCGGCGCCCACACGGCTTTCATGAGGCCACCTACCTTGCGGAGTTCTTCGACACAATTGAGATCAACACGTCTTTCTACCAGCCCCTTCGGCCGGAATTCGCCATGCATTGGCTCGACCGCATCGCCGCAAATCCGCGGTTTCTTTTCACTGCAAAACTTTGGAAGAAGTTCACGCATGAATCCGGCGCCACCGCCGGAGACGAGAAATTGGTCCGCGCCGGATTTGATATCTTGCGCGGCGCCGGCCGGCTGGGCGCGGTGCTGCTCCAGTTCCCGTTTTCGTTCCACAACACACCCGAAAGCTTGGCGCAGCTCGAGAAGATTCTCGGGGCCTTCGGCGATTATCCCCTGGTCGTCGAGGTGCGTCATTCGTCATGGGTGCAGCCGGACTTCTACGAATTCCTGCACGAGCGGCGCGTCGGAATCTGCAACATCGACCAGCCAGTGATCGGACGGTCCATCAAGCCGGACGAGCGCGCCACGTCTGCAGTCGGCTACGTCCGCCTGCACGGGCGGCGCTACGACACCTGGTTCAGCGATGATCCAGAGATCGCGAGTCACGAGCGCTACAACTACCTTTATCCTGAAGAGGAGCTCGAACCCTGGGCCAAACGCATCAACCACGTGGCCTCGGCAACGGATACCACTTTCGTGATCGCCAATAATCACTTCGAAGGCAGGAGCGTGGTGAACGCCCTGCAGTTGATTCACATGTTCACGGGAGATAAGGTGAGAGTCCCCGAACCACTGCGACACCGCTACGCACAGCTTGATTCCATAGCCAGCGAGCCCTCGAGCGAACCCACCCTATTCCCTATGCCACCTCGATAGACACGCGAACCGCCGCGCATATGCGCACGCAATCGAATTGGCGACAGACGTCTCGCGCGTCGCGTTACGTCGGAAGGAAGCTACTTCTTGAAGAGATCTTCGAAGGCCTTACGCGCGTCGCTGGGCCGTGCGGCCGTCGTTGCAACCGGCGCAGCCGTGGCGTAGCTCACCGGCGACGTGTCCTTTTCAACCGTCATGCGAAACTCGAAAAAAGTGCACTCGTTCTTCGCGTCCTTCTTCGCGATGCGTTCCGGAATCGACTGCGTGCACTCGAACTGCTTGCCCGTATCGAAGTGAACGCACTGCTTACAACAGTGCAATTCGAACTGGCACCGAGGGCACTGGCCGTTCGGATCGAAGCCGGGCGCCAGCACCGCGCCGCAATTCGAACAGCGCGCTCGCATAACCGTTCCGACCATCCGGGGCGTGCGCGGCCCGAGCATGTCGTGTTTTGGGCGCGGCTCGCTCGGCCGTTCGGTCCGCTCGCGCTTCTTGTTTTCGGAATCGCGGTCGCGGTAGCCCCTCTGCTTATACTTCCGCTCCATGGATACCTCCCGGGGGATACTCTATGATACCTCGAAATCCCCCATTTCAATCGACATCTTCGCTTCCGATGTGGAATCGCTATGAGGCGACCGGCTCGATTGGGGGCGCAAGCAACTCAAGAATAGATGCGCCCCTTGACGTCCCAGCGAGCGGCCCGACTGCACATCTTTCAGCGACTCATTGCTCGGCTTTCCGTGCTCGCGTCGCCCACCATTTCGAAAGGCCCTCTAACGGAAAATCCGGCTGTACAAATCGGTGCGGCTCTGCACCTGCACATCCAAACGATGAGAGCAGCGCCTCGGCTGCAAGATAGCCGCTGCGCACTGCTCCTTCCATCGTGGCCGGCCAGTCGGTGCGCGTCCAATCGCCCGCGAGGAAAAGACCTTTCACGCCGATCTCTTGCCCTGGGCGCCAGTGGTCTACGCCCGGTTCAGGCGAAAATGTGGCGTGCACTTCCTTGATGACCGTCGCTTTTTCGAGTTGGGCATTGCGAGTCGCGGGAAGAACGGCCGCCAGTTCGCGGAGACAGAGACCAACGATCTCTTGCCGCGACCGGGGCACCAGATCATAGGACGCGCTGATGACCAGCTGCAAGTACTGACCCCCTTCGCCCGCTTCCCCGCCCCGGTAAGACGTGCCACCCGTGTCGCTGCTCGCCACGCTTTGATACAGCAGCGACTTGTTGAACACCCACTGCGTCGTCTGGTCGAGCAGCGCCACGAACGGCTCCGCCATGACCGTGCGGTCAAACCAAAGATGGACGCCCGTGATCGGCGAACTCCGGATGTGTCGCAGCCCCCCGAGCGGCGCTCCGCTTTCTGCCATTGCCTTTGGGAGTATCCCAAGCAATACGTCATGCGGCACCGCGGCAATACAGGCATCCGCCGAAATCTCCGAGCCGTCTTCGAGCACGGCGCACCCAAAGTTACCCTCGCGAAGGCGAATCTCATTTACGCCGCAGCGAAGCCGCACCGAGCCGCTTCGTCTTACGACGGCGTCGCGACAGCCTTCGTATAAATCGGCAAGCGGCACAGACGGGATGCCGACGCGATAGCCGCCCCGGTTCGCGAGAAACGATTTCCAAAACACCAGGATCCCGTAGCACGCATCCGTGCGCGGCAGTTCTTCGTTGAGCGCGCTCACGAGCACCACGCGCCAGAATCGCTCGATCGCGCCGGGCGTCTGCTTCATCCGCTGGAGCCAATCGAGCATGGACACACCGTTGGCGTTCGGAGGCTCGCCGCCGGCGCGGGCAATCGCTAGCAGAGCGCGCGCGATGGCCCGCTTGTCCGCCAACGTCAGCGCCCCAAAGCGTAGAAACGAGGGCGCCATATGCAGCGGCGGAGGAAGCCCGCACGCCTTGATGGTCGATCGGCGGCCGCGCACGTCGGCGAAAAACAGCCGATCATAGAACCGAATCTTCTCTTCGGCGCCCGCGCGGCGGTAAAAATCCAGCAGATTCGTACAGCAGCCAAGCAACACGTGCTGGCAATTATCGACCTCGCTGCCATCCGGCAGCGTGTAGGACGTCGCGCGCCCGCCAAGGTGGGGACGCTTCTCGATCAGGCGGACTTCGAGGCCCGCCTCAGCCAGCGCGACGGCGGAGGAAAGCCCCGCCAGACCGCCTCCGATCACCAGAACGCTTTGCGAGGGCATCCTTCTTCCACCAGTGACTCATTCCCGCCGTCAGGAGATATTGAAGCTTCTCGGCGCTGGAGAGCGAAATGCGCGAGGAGAACACGTCGAATCCAGACTCCTCGATGCGCGCCAGGAGGCTGCTGTAGGTGCGAACCAGGGCCCAGAGGGTCGCACGGCTATCCGAATCCACTTGACCGACCAGCGGAGCGCCCTCTTCGTAAAGGCGCCAAGCGCGGTTGGCCTCGAATTCGAGCAGATCGCGAAGCTGCGGCGTGAGCGGTCCGCGCAAATCCGCGGCCGCGCAGCCAAAACGGTCCAGGTCTTCCTGCGGAAGGTAGACGCGGCCCATCGCGAGATCGCTGCGAACGTCTCGAAGGATGTTGGTCATCTGAAACGCGAGGCCCAGGCGCTCGGCGAAATCGGGCGAGCGAGGATCGCGAAATCCAAAGACGTGCAAGCACGTAAGCCCGACCGTACCGGCCACCCGGTAGCAATATTCCGAGAGCCGGTCGAAGGTCGCATACGACGCGACGGTCAAGTCCATTTCGGCACCGAGAATCAGATCGTGAAAATAGCGCGTCGGAATCTCAAAGCGCGCGATGGTATCAGCGAGGGCGGGAAGAATCGGATGCCCTTCTGTGCGGTCCGCCACGGCTTCGTCCAGCATGGCGCGCCAGCGGGCCAGTCCGCGGCGCTTCGAATCAGTGTCTCCGGGTTCGTCCGAAACGTTATCCACCAGACGCATGAAGGCGTAGAGCGCGCAAAGACCGTTGCGCTTCTCCTTGCGCAAGCCATAGAACGCAAGATAGAAGCTGCTGTGCGCGGCCCGCGCGATGCGATTGCATTCTGCATAGGACGCCGAGATGGCTTTCGAGTCCGCGGCGGACGCATCCTCACCGCGCAGCATCCCCGGAGCGGAGACTTCCGCACGCGCGCCGTCATGCGACGTCACGAAGGAAGTTCCAAGAAACTTCCCGCTAAGCGCCCGCGCGAGCAGCCGAAGCTGCGTCCATTTCGTCAGTGCCGGGCGGCCCTCCAGCGTGTTCCAGCCGCAGGCCTCAATAGCATCCAGGATGGCCAGTCCCCCGCGGCTGAAGAGTTCGATATCGACGCGCAACGAGGCGTCCACGCGTCGCACCAGGGGCAATCCGGCGGCAAAAAGCTCTCGCGTGCGGCCGATCAGCGATTTCATAAGCCTCGCGTAGCGGTCGTCAAATCGCCGCGCGGTGATATCCGCAATCCCTAGTCCGTGAGCGGCGAGCGCATCAAGCGGAATATAGACGCGACCTTTTTCGAGGTCGCGCGAAACATCCTGCCAGAAATTCGCAAGCTGAAGCGCCGTGCAAGTCAAATCGGAAAGCCGCTGGCGTTCTTCGTCCCTGTAGCCGCACAGGTAGAGCACCAAGCGTCCCACGGGGTTCGCCGAATAAGCACAATACCCGAGGAGATCGTCCCAAGTGGCGTAGCGGTCGACGACTTGGTCCTGCCGGAAGGCGCGCAGCAGATCGATGAACGGTTTGATGGGAATGTCGTGCGCGCGAACGGTCTCGCGGAGGGCAATCAGCACGGGATGCACAGGCGTGCCGTTAGCCTCGTAGATGAGGCGAAGCTCGTGTTCCCAGGCGGAGAGCAGGCGGAGCGCACGAGCCCTGTCCGCTACTTCGTCGCCGAAATCATCCGACCAGCGGCAATACGCGTAGACGTTATAAAAATGTTGGTGCAACTGGCGGGGCAAGAGCCAAGAGACGACGTTGAAATTCTCGTAGTGACGTCTGGCGAGCCAGCGCGTATAGCGCTGGGCTTCCGCCAAGCTGCAACCCTCAGCCGGCAGCTTGCGCGCGATCTCGAGATCGGGTGTGGAAAGCATCAAAATTCGGCGATGAGAACCGAATGCGGTCCTTGGTTCTTCAATCGAACAGACAAGCTTCTAACCTAGCGTCCCCCATCGAGCCCCGACGGGCGCGAGGCACGGCCGTTGGAATGGCACCTTTGAACCCCTTCGGCCTTTCCAGTCCAGAATCATAGGAACCATGCTTACAAATCGGGCCACGCAATGCAAAGCCTTGTTGGTGTAGAACTCGGGCCAACCGGGCGAGACCGCGCTCAGGGAATAATGGCGGTCTTCAGTTCGCCGTTACGGTTTTTCATGTGCCGGAACACAGTCGGGAGTTGCGACAGCGCGACTTCGCCGGTTATGAAATCGCGCGCGCAGATTTCCCCGTGCATGATGGTATCGAGCGCCTCACGGATGAACTGCGGTGTATGGTGGAACGACGATTTGATCGTGACTTCCGAGTAGTGCAACGCGGCGGGGTCGATCCTCACCTCCGACCCGCGCGGACAGCCTCCGAACAGATTCACGGTCCCGCCCTTGCGAACCATCGCCAGCGCCCACTGCCAGGTTACGGGCTGCCCCACGGCTTCTATCACGGCATCGCTGCCGCGCCCGCCTTCGGTAAGCTGGCGCACGAGACGCACAGGGTTCGGACACTCGTTGACGTCGAATGTGGCGACCGCGCCCAGGCGTTCGGCGGCCCGCATCTGGCTCGTTCGCTTGCCGACCGCGATGACGCGCACATGCCGTGCCGAAAGAATTCGAATGAACTTCAGCCCAATCGGCCCGCAGCCAATGACGACCGCCGTGTCCCCCGGACGAATACCCGTCTCGTGAATTCCTCGCAGCACGCAGGCGAGAGGCTCCACCATGGCGGCGTCGAGAAACGAAACGCTCTTCGGAATCTCGAGCATGTTTTCGCGCACGATCCGTCCTGGAATGCGGATGTATTCCGCGTAGGCGCCGTTGTTGAACAGGAGGTCTTCGCACAAGTTCGGCTGGCCTTTCAGGCAGTAAAAGCACTTGTTGCAAGGGGCCGAATTCGAGGGGACAACGCGCATGCCCTTGTGAACCCCTCCGTTGACCGCGCTGCCCGTCTCTTCCACGATTCCAGCCAGCTCATGGCCGAAGAGTGCCGGCGGCTGGATCATTCGCGCGTGAAAGCCCTGCTTCCACACCTTCAGATCGGTACCGCAGGTGAGCGCGACATGGACGCGCACCAGCACCTCATCTTCGCTGAGACGCGGAATATCGACGCGCTCGATCTTCACGTTCTCGCGGCCGTAGAGAACTGCCGCAGTCATGTGTCCGTTCTTTTTGGTTCTGTTCATTCGTGTGTGATTACGACTTTCAAAGTATCGTCCGTCGGGTGTGCCGCCAAATCCAGCGCGTTCCCAATGCGTTCGAGAGGAAAGCGGTGCGAGATCAGATCTCGCACGGGCAACCGCCGCTCGAAAATCAGCGCGACCGATTCCTCCTGCTCATCCACGGAAGCGCTGTAGCTTCCCAAAATCTCCTTCTCCTCGACGCCCACGGCAGCAGCCGGAAACTCGAGCTGCAGCACCGGATCGTTGTGTGCAAACAGTAGCACGCGGCCGCCCGGCCGCGCGAGAGCGAGGGCCTCGGGAACTAATGACGGGTTGGGCACGGCAAGAAGCACGGCGTCAGCACCTCGTCCTTCCGTCCGGTGCCGGATTTCTTGCAACAAATTCCTCTCCCGCGGATCAAACGATTCCAGGGCGCCAAACCGCACGCTCGCGGCACGCCGCCCGGCCATGGGATCACTCGTATATACGGCTGCACCCTCGTGCGTTGCCAGAATCATCAGAAGCATGCCGATCGGACCCTGGCCGATCACCAGCACCGTTTCTCCCGATGAGACACGCGCTTTGCGAACCGCTTTCAAGCAAGTGTTCACGGGCTCGACGAACGTGGCATCTTCGAAGGTCACGTCCGGCGGCAGCGCGATCATTCCGCGCTCGACGATCCAGGGCATGGCGCGCACGTATTCCGCAAACCCCCCGCCGTTCGGGTCGAACCCGGCCGTCAGACCGGTCTTCTTGTATCCCGCGCACTGCGAGAAGAGCTTCTTCTTGCAATAAAAGCAGGCTCCGCACGGGATGTGATGAAAACTCACGATGCGGTCACCTGGCTTGAACTTCGTGACGCCCTGGCCCACGTCGACCACCGTGCCGGCGAGCTCATGCCCCAGAATTTGGGGTGGGGCGATGAAACCGTACTGGATCTTCTTGATGTCGGTACCGCAGATGCCGCATGCCGCCACGCGGAAGAGCACCTCGCCTGCGCCGATCTCCGGGATCGGCACTTGCTCCACGAGCACGCGGCCTTCGCCGCGATAGACGCCGGCTCGCATCGACCCGCCGTTCGAACGCGGGTTCTCGCGGGATCCGATTTGTGCGATTGTCTGGCTCATATTCTTTCTTACTGCATCATGGATTCGGCCTTCGCCTCCAAAGCGCCCGCGCGTTCTGCCACCACCGCTACATACTGTTCCAGAAAGCGCGCAAGAGATTCGCCGGCCCGCTTGTTCTGGTGCGCGAGTCTCAACAAGCCCGGCAAAGAATGCGGGTGGCGCGCCACCTGCCCCAGGACGCGCGGAATGCTCACTTGGCCTTCCTCACTGAATATCTCGTTCATGTCGAGCGGCAGATCTTCATCCGCAGTGTCGCTGACGGCCCGGATGGCGACGCCGGGAACCCCGGAAACCCGCGCCTGGTGGAGCACCCCAAAACTCTCCATCTCGACGGCATCGGCGCTAGCGCCGAGATGTCTCTTCTCCAGCGCCGTTCCGGCCACGCGCCCCGCGCTGTAGAACCGGCCCACCACGGTCGCCCCACATTCAGCGGCAAAAGAAATCAGCGCTTCGCTGCTCCCGATTATACGGCTGCTGCAATCGCCCGGCACGGTTTCTGGAAATATCGTGCGCGCCGCCAATACCTGCCCAATCCGATATTCCGACCGGAGAGCGCCGGCCAAACCCGTGGAGATGCAGCAATGAATCGAGCCGGGTTCATTGCGGATCGCTTTCGCAGCTGCCGCGGAGGCCTGTCGAGGCCCAGCGCCGGTCAACAGTATCCCGACTTCCGCACCCTCGATCTCGGCCGATTGGACCTCCACGGTGCCCCAATTTCGGGAACGAAACGTGCGCAGACGGCGCCACGCGCCGAATTCGTCTTCCAACGCAAACGTAACCAATATCCGCACGGCAACTCCTATGCTGCCGCAGCGTGAGCAACGGGCTTCGTCTTCGAGCGGCGGCCGATGTAGCCATGCTCCCCGTACCAACGAACCGCGCGCTCGAGGGCCGCTTCCACCGGGCCGGGCCTGTAGTCCAGCTCTTTCTCGGCCTTGCCGCTTTCAACGAACATGCGATGGCGCGACATCTTTACACCCTCAACTGGAATCCGCGGTTGGCGTCCAACGAGGCGCGAAAACCACTCGTCGGCGTATCCCGCGGCAAGTGCCATGGCGTGTGGCAAGCGCACGCTCGGCGCGGGGCGACCAGCAATCGCCGCGAGCGCCTGCAAAATCTCTTTCAGCGTCATATTACGCGCCCCGAGAATGTACCGCTCGCCGATACGACCCTTTTCCGCAGCCAGCAAATGCCCCGCCGCGACATCTTCAACGGCCACGAGATTCAAGCCCGTGTCCACATATGCCGGCATCTTACCGTTGAGGAAATCAACGATGATGCGTCCCGTCGGCGTCGGCTTCCAGTCACCGGGGCCGACCGGAGCGGTAGGATTCACCATCACGACCGGGACACCTGCGGCGGCCGCTTTAGCTGCTTCGAGTTCCGCCAGAAATTTGGAGCGCTTGTAATGGCCGATCATCTGATCGAGCGCAGCGTGCGTCTCCTCGTTCGGAAGGCCACCGCCGGACTGCGGCACCGCAATCGTGGCCACGGTGCTGGTGTATACGATCCGCTCTACGCCCGCCTGCGCAGCGACCTCCAGCAGCCGGCGCGTGCCGGCAACGTTGCTCTCATAGATCTCTTGCGGATCTTCGGCCCAGAGGCGGTAATCTGCGGCCACGTGAAAGACGCGGCGAACTCCCCGCATGGCGCGGTCGAGCGAGAGCGGCTCCCGCAGATCTCCTTCGACGCGCTCGACGGATAGTCCATCAAGTGCCTGCGCGCGGCTAGTTCGGCGGAGCAGAACTCGAACGGAATGCCCTGAGGCAACAAGTTGCCGGGCGACGTGGCTCCCTACGAAGCCCGAAGCACCCGTGACAAGCGTGGTCATATGATGCGGAAAACCTCGTCCTCCTGTGGCGCTGCAGCCGTCACCGGGCCGGCGGGAGATTGCGCGGCGCGGTTTCCGTTCCCGTTTCCATGAGTCTTGGAGTGGCCGTTCCCATTGCCGTTCACATGGGCCCTGACGGGCTTGCCTTTCAGAAGCCCACCCATCTTGCCCGAGAACGTCCAGCTGAGCATTTTCCAAGTGTCGCCGAATTTCTTGTTGCCTCCCAGAACTGCGGAGGCTTCGTAGCCCGCATGAACCATGCAGTCTTGGCAGCGCGGATCGCGGCCGTGGCCGTAATTTTCCCACGGCGTCTTGCCTATGAGTTCCTTGAAAGTCTGGTGGTGGGCGTCGGTTATCAGGTAGCAGGGACCCTTCCATCCGCGCGGATTGTACGTAGGATTACCCCACGCCGTACACATCAGATCGCGCTCTCCGCGGAGAAACTCCATATAGATCGGTGAAGTGACGATGTTGTAGCGCTCGAGCAACTGGCTCGCCTGGCGGAATTTCTCGCGAATCTCGTCGCGCGACATGAAGATGTCCTGCGTCATCACGGACGTGTAGCCGTAAGCCGGCGAGAGCATGTGGCCGTCGACTCCGAGCGTCTGCAAATAAGCGAAGAGATCGGCAATTTCCTCGATGTCGGTTTCCTTGTAAATCGTGGTGTTCGACGCCACCAAAAAGCCGGCCGCCTTGGCCGCCTTGATCCCCTCGATCGCTTCGCGAAACACGCCATCGCGCTCGACGCAGATGTCGTGAGTCTTCTCCAGGCCGTCGAGGTGAACGTTAAAAAAGAAGCGTGACGTCGGCTTGAAATCACGCAGACGCTTGCGGATGAAGATGCCGTTGGTGCAAAGGTAGATATGCTTCTTCCGTGCCAGGATTTCCCGCACGAGCCGTCCGATTTCGGGATAGATCAGCGGCTCGCCGCCGCAGATCGAGACGATCGGCGCGCCGCACTCTTCGACGCCCTTCATGCACTGCTCCACGGTCAGCATCTCGTCGATCGTGGATTTGTACTCGCGTATGCGGCCGCAGCCGGTGCAAGTCAAATTGCAAGTGTGCAGGGGTTCCAGCATCATCACGAGCGGAAACTTCTGCGCGCCGCTCAGGCCCTTGCGCGTCAAATAGCCCGCCATG
>DATLWP010000195.1:0-8443 GCA_035576265.1 Candidatus Polarisedimenticolia bacterium | reverse complement strand
GTTGGGATAGCCGCTGCCATCGTAGAACTCATGGTGGTGCCGGATCATGGCCCGGATGCGGACCATCGTTTTGAGCGGTTCGAGGAGCCTGTCGCCGAGATCGGCGTGGGTCTTCATGATCTCCCACTCGGACACATCGAGCGGGCCGGACTTGTTCAAAATCGGCTCGGGAATGCCCACTTTTCCGATGTCGTGCAGCAGCGCCGCCAGGCGAATCTCTTCGACGTCCGCCGGACTCAAGTCGAGCGCCTGCGCAATCATGACTGCGTAAGCGGAAACTTTCTGCGAATGGCCCTGCGTGTAGTGATCCTTGGCATCGATCGCGAAGGCGAGCGACGTGACCGTCTCGACCACGATCGGCGGCAGGATCTCCCCGGAAGCATTTCCATCTTGCTCGGCCAGCGAGCGGGTGAACTGTTCGAGGCGGCGATGGATTTCCTCGAAGGCGTCGGGGCCGGTCGAGAACAGGCGCTTGAGCGTAACGCCCAGATAGGCCTCGAGAACGTCTTTCTTCCACAGCTTCCGCTGATCGGGATCGCTCTCGTCGGCTCCCGACACCGCGTTTCCACCCTGATGCTTGGAAAGGTACATCGAAGAGTCCGCCACCTGGATGAGTTCCTGGGGCGTCGAGCCATGCAACGGGAAAGCGGCGATGCCGAAGCTGGCGGTGACTTTCTTGTCGCGAAGCAGCGGATCGGAGGCGATCCAGCCGCGGAGCTTGTGCGCGAGCTGGCTGGCCTGTTCGATGGTCGTTTCGGGCATGAGGACGACGAATTCATCGCCGCCGTAGCGGGCGACCACGTCGGAGCTGCGACAATTCTGCTCCAGGATGTGGCCCACGCGCTGAAGAACGACGTCGCCCTCGAGGTGGCCGTAGAAATCGTTCACGAATTTGAAGCGGTCGAGGTCCATCAGCACCAGCGCGAACGGGCGGTTGGCGCGCATCGAGCGCTTCCATTCCGACGAGAGCGCCTCCATCAGGAAGCGATGCGTCTTGACGCCGGTGAGTCCGTCGGTGATCGCCTGCTCCTGCGCCTTCTGGAAGGTGAGGGCGTTATGCAGCGCGCCGGCAAACAGGTCCGCCAGGGTGCGCAGCAGCTGAACATCCTGCTCGGGAAAATTGCAGGGTTTGGAGGATTCCACGTAGAGCACGCCGAGGAACTGCTCGCCGTAGCTGACGGGCACGGCGATGGAAGCGGCCGAGTCACGCAGCACCAACTGGGGCGCGCCCGCGCGCGCTTCGCTTACGACCGCCATCTGGCCGCTGCGCGCCACCTGCCCGATCAGCCCTTCGCCCAGCAGAACGCGCCGTCCCAACGCCTCGCGGCGCGTCCCCCCCTCGGCCTGGACGACCAGCTCTTTCGTGGAGTAGTCGAGAAGGGCGATGCCAATATGGTCGTAGGAGAGGTGCGTCTCCATCTCCGCGACGATCTTCCCGAGCATCGCGATGGGGTCGAGGGTTGTGATGGCGTGGCCGGAAATGTTGTTGATCAGGGTCAGCTGGCGCGATTTCTTCTGTTCCGCTGCGAAGAGCCGCGCGTTCTCGATGGCGATGGCAGCCTCGCTCGCCAGCACGCGCAAAATTTCCACGTGTCCGTCGTCGAACGCCCTCTCCCTCGGGCTGTGCAGCACCACGACGCCGACCGGGCGGTCGTAAAGAATCAGCGGCACGCCGCAGAGCGAACCGACCTGCCGCAGCGATTCGAACCCCAGGCGATCCGATTGTTCCTGGAAATGATCGCGAATCAGAAGAGGCTGCGCCGAACCCACGATGTATTCCACCATGTGGTTTCCGATCGGACGCGAACGTTTCGGGCAGCGCTGGCCGTCGGTCGCCTCGATCTCGAAGCGGACCTCGCCCGCGTTCTGGTCGCAGAAGGCGATGAAGAAGCTGCCCTCATCGAACACGCGGCACATTTCCGAATAGATGCGATCGAGCAGGGCATCCAGCTCGAGTGTGGAGCTCAACGCGCGGCCGATTTCGTTCAGGACGTTCAATTCTTCCGTGCGACGCGAGCTCTGCTGGATCAGGTAACTGTTCTCGACGGCCATGCCGATCTGCTGGCCGAGGGCGAGTAGCAGACGCAGCTCCGCCGGAGAAAAATTGCGGTTGTCCGGCGTGCCCAGCAGCAGAACGCCGAAGACGCGGTCCTTCGACTGGAGACTGATGGCAACCACCGTGCGCAGACCCTGGCCGACCAGCAGCCGCCGAACCTGCTGGAAAGGTTTTTCCTTGTCCAGCGCCTCCCAGTGCGCATCGCGCCCGAGATCCCGCAGCACGACGAGTCCGCCGAGGCGAGCCACAAGATTCACCACGTAACCGTCAAGCGCGCCTTCGTGAATGGATTGGCAGAACTTGTCGTCGAGTCCGGTCATGATCACCCAGGCGGGTCCGGTCGCGTCGCCTGGCCGCACGCAGAGCGCTCCGCTGGGAATGCGAGCCACGTTCAAGACACGGTCGAGCGCCTGAGCGAGCATCTTCTGAATTTCCGTACCCACGAAACTGGACGTGGCGAGGTTCAGGTTCGAGAGCGCTACCATGTTCCGCTCCACGCGGCGCCGTTCCTCTTCGTAAACGGACATCACCATCAGCACGCACGTAAAGAGTTCCGGCATAAACAGCATAGGGACCAGATCGACTCCGTTGGCGAAAGTCAGGCGAGACTGGAGGACCAAGGCAATAAAGAGCAGCCCCCAGCCGAGAAAGGTGATGCCCAGAAGCACGTCGGCCCGAGCCTCTTGCCGACGCCCTTCCTGCCAGAACGTTTGTCCGACCAGGAGAAACATCAACCCGGCGCCCAAGCCCACTGGAACGCTCGCGACTCCGCGCACGTGGGCACCCGACCACACGGCAGCGATCAGCGCCGCGACGGCGACCGCCTGAATGGGAATGGTTAGTCGAACGTAAAGGCGCGCCGCGCAGTAAAAGGCAAGCGCCGAGAGGGCCACGAGCCACTCATCGATCGTGCGGTACCAAAGAACTTCCGGCCCGGGAGGAAACCACGCCACGCCCGCGCGGGCGATAAAGGCAAGCGACATCAGCAGCCACGCAACGGCCCAAGCGAGCAGATAGGACTGACGCTTCAGGCGGTAGAGATAATAAAAGAACGCCGCGAGCAAAAGCGTGCTGATCCGCACCATCAGCAATACGGTTGCGTGCGTTTCCAACTCAATGCTCCCCTTGCATCTTCCCGGACACTTTCCGTGAGAATAGCAGAAAACAGGCGGGCGCCCCTCGACGTGTCCGTTCGAGTTTCGTGGAGGTCAACCTAGCGCATACCTCTTGCGGAAGCTGGAACACTCCCGCCGCTCCACCCGAGCAGCACCCCTTCCCGACCGCCCACACTATGTGACAAACAGCGTCACCGGGTCAACGGTACCCCGGTACCAACTCATCATGTAAGGCTACCGGCTTGCACCGGCTCATGGCTCGATTTTAACCGCTCGTTCCGATAAGATGAATGGTTTCGATTCCGAAAAATAACACACTTATGGCACCTCCAGAAAAGCCGCGTGTTCGCTTCGCGCCTTCGCCCACGGGCTACCTCCACGTGGGTGGCGCGCGCACGGCTCTGTTCAATTGGTTGTTCGCGCGCCGCGAAGGCGGCACTCTGCTGCTGCGAATCGAGGACACCGATGTGGAGCGCAACCGCCCCGAGCTTGTGGAAGGCATTCTCGAGGGATTGAAGTGGCTCGGGATCGATTGGGACGAAGGCCCGCTGTTTCAATCACAGCGGCTGGAAATGTACCGCGCCGCGGCGGAGCGCCTGCTCGCGAGCGGAGCGGGCTTCGCCTGTTACTGCAAGCCGGCGGCGTACGCAGGGGGCGATGCGGCGCCCGGCGGCGCTGCGGATTACGAGGGGGAAGGCGACGACGAAGGCGCGAAAGTTAAAAAGAATATCGCCTGCCCTTGCCGGGACCTCACCGAGCCCGAACGGGCCGCCAAGCAACGCGAAGGGATTCCGCGCGCCATCCGCTTCCGTGCGCCGCGCACCGGCGCGACGACGTTCGAAGACGCCGTGTTCGGCCCGCGCGAGGTGCAGAACGTGGAGATCGAGGATTTCGTGCTGCTGCGCTCCAACGGGCTGCCGACCTATCAGCTCAGCGTGGTGGTCGACGACATCGACATGCGCATCACGCACGTGATTCGCGGCGCCGATCATCTTTCAAACACCCCGAAGCAGGTGCTGCTCTACCAGGCGCTGGGGGCCGCAACGCCCGTATTCGCCCACGTGCCATTGATTCTGGGGCCCGACCGCACGCGCCTTTCCAAGCGGCACGGCGCCACGAGCGTGGGTTCATACGCCGAGGAAGGATTCTTGCCCGAGGCGTTCCGAAATTTCCTGGCGCTTCTGGGTTGGTCGCCGGGAGGGGACTCCGAATTCTTGCGCACCAGCGAACTCGTCGCGCGCTTCTCGCTGGCGGGCGTCAGCCGCACGAACGCGGTCTTCGATCGCGCGAAGCTGGAGTGGTTCAACACCCAATATCTGCAGAAGCCGCCCGTCGAGGAACTCTTGCCCTACGTGGAAGCGGAACTCAGGCGCGCCGGGCTGTGGGAAGGCTCGCAGGCAAGTCGCGAGGGCGCGTGGTTCGCTCGAGCGGTCGATCTGATCCGGCCGCGGACCCGGCTGCTGACGGATTTCACCGGCTGGGCGCGCGCGTTCTTCACCGAGGATTTCGATTTCGAGGCCGAAGCGCGCGCAAAATTCTGGAAAGACGAACGCTTGCCGGCCATGCTCGAAAAACTCGCCGTTGCACTCGACGCGCTGCCCGACTGGAACCACGATTCCTGCGACGCGACGCTGCGCGGCCTCGCTGCGGCCGAAGGCGTCAAAGCCGGCTTGCTGATCAACGCCACGCGCGTGGCCATCGTAGGCCGTGCCGTGGCTCCGCCGCTCTTTGAGACCATGGTCGTGCTCGGCAAGGATCGCGTCGTCTCACGCCTGCGCCGAGCCCTCCCGGTTCTCTCCTCCCGTTAGAGCGCGAGCCATTCCCCTGCGTCGGAATTTTTCGCGCTCGCCCGCCAACCGCTGCGCCTTTTGGAGAATCTGGCGGCGAGAATGCGGCGGAGCGGAGTGAAGCGATGAGGCAAAGGCGCGTGGAGACCGCGCAGGTATTCCGCCCGGACTTCAGAGAGACGCTGCTATTTGTGCGGCGAGGAAGATTCGGCGAAGATCTCTGGGTGGAGCGCGCGGCCCTTGGTTCCTGCCTTCGCAATTTGAACCTGCGCGTTCACCTGCACTCTCACCGGCGGCAAACACGCCGAGTTGTTGCAGGCCTGATAGCGGAGCGTGATCGGCAGTGGTGTCGTCCCGATCGGCGCGCTCGCCAACGCCGAGACGCGCATTCGCAGCGTCACCTTGCCCGAGTACACGTTCAGCGGCTTATCGGGCGAGAAGGGAAACTTCTTGTCGTGGCCCTTCGGATACACCGTGTCGATCACCTTGAAACCCGCGGGAGGCCGCGGTGTGAGCGTGGTGGGGATCAGGTAGCTGTCGAGAGGCTTGTGCGAGTTCATGTGATACGCCTCGTTGATGTCCACCACGACGGCCACTTCAAATTCCTTGCCGCGCGGCACCGGATCGAGCGAGACGTAGGTGTGCGTCTTCACGACCGCCCGAGCAGCGGACGACGCCGCAGATTCCTGGGCCTTCAGGACGGCGTCTTGCCCGGTTCCGGAAAGAACCAGGAGCGCGCACAGAACCAACAGATGCCGCAAACATCTCGATAGGCTCATAGCTGTGCCTCGACGTCCTTCACGATCTGATCCTCGTTCAATGCGCCCATGTACTTCTTCACGATCTTGCCGTCGCGAGAAATCAGGAAGCTCGTGGGCATTCCGAGCAGCCCGCCGAATTCCGAGGCAATCTTGTCATTGCCGAGTACGATGGGATAGTTCATGGTCAGCGATTGGCCGCCGACGTCGAACTTCGTATCTTGCACGTACGGCTCGACCACCTTCTTCCCTTCATCGTCCATCGCCGCGCCCAGCAGCGTGAACCCCTTTCCGCTGTACTTGTTCTGCAAGCCGATCAGAATGGGGATCTCGCCCCGGCAAGGCGCGCACCACGTGGCCCAGAAATTCACCAGGACCACTTTGCCCTTCAGGCTGTCGAGCCTCACGTCCTGCCCTTCCAAGTTCTTGAAGGTGACGTCCGGCTCGTTCGCGAGCGCCGAGGCGGGTTTCGCAGTGCCACCCGCAGGCGCCCCGCTCTTGCAGCCGGAAAAGCCCGTCGCTGCCAACGTCAAAAGAACCCCAAAACATAGCGCGTTTGCAACTTTCCTCATTCCCAAAGCCCCCATTTACTGTGCAAATCGATTCAAGAAGGTTAGCTTGCCGGACAGCCAGGCCAGCCGGTTCACGAAGATCAGTCCCCCGATCACCAGCAGCAGGACTCCGCTGAAAACCTCTACCGTGTGCAGATGCTTCCGGAAGCGCTGGTAGAATTTGAGGAACCTTCCGATGCCCACCGCCGTCAAGAGAAACGGAATCGCCAGCCCCGCGGAATAGCACGCCAGCAGAAATACTCCCTGCCCGATCGTCTCACGGGTCGCGGCCACCGCGAGAACCCCGGCCAGAATCGGCCCGATGCAAGGCGTCCATCCGAACGCGAACGCGAACCCCATCAGGAAACCGCTCACGATCCCCGGCTTGTTTCCGCCGACATTGCGCAAATGCACGTCGCGATTGAGCCAGCGCGTCATGGCCGGCCCGAGAAGGAATATCAGAGAAACCGCGTAAAGCTGCACGGGCGTCACCGCCATGCTCTCGGCGCCGGTTCGCATGTTGAGCACGATGCCGATGATGACGAGCAGGGCTCCGATCACGAGGCCAACGCGAATCGTGATCTTCACGAGCCAGCCCACCAGGTGCAGCCCGAAGAGCACGATCAGCGCGCCTGCGATGGGCGCCAGCAGGCTGCGGTTGCGAACCAGAAACGACCCGACCGCACTCGCCGAAGCGCCAAACGTGACAAAAACGATGGAAAAACCGATGACGAATGCGAGGGCCGAGCTCAGCAAACTTCTGGTTGCCGCCTCGCCCTCCTTGAGTTGCTCCACTCCTATGCCCGAGAGCATCGAAATATATCCCGGAACCAGCGGCAGCACGCACGGCGAGAGAAACGACAGCAATCCCGCTCCGAATGCCGCGAATACGGTGACGTCCATTAGACCTCGCTTCGTTTATCGGCGCCCGCCAGCTTTCTCGAAGTCGGCGCCGGGCTATGAGCAAACGATAATTTTCCCACATCCTTTGGACGCATGCCAGGGCATTTTCGGTTACGCCAGCGCCGGGAAATTCCGCCAGGTGACAGCCGAAGCCGCCTTCGCCGGTAGCCTTGGTCCTCCTTGCAAACTCGTAAGCGCTTGAAAAATCAGCACAGTGCGGCAGCAGGAATCTGGCAGCGCGCTTGCCCTTCGACGCCATGCGGGCCCGCCCGCTGGAACCGCAAGCGGCAAGACGCTTGGCCGCTTGCGGTGGCGGGCTCGTAAGAATTCTTCCGGAGGGAGGGTTATGACGCCAAACCAGGTAACCGCCGCGCGCGTGCTGGCGGCCTTCGCAGCCGTGGCGCTTTTTACGATTGCGGCGGACGCGCTCACCGCCGATCTCGCGGCCATTGTTCTCACGGTAGCGGCGATCGCGCTCGACGGCGTCGATGGCTACCTGGCGCGCCGCCGCGGACTGGCTACGCCGCTGGGCGCGCAGCTCGATATCCTCGGCGACCGCGTCGTCGAGAATCTCTTCTTTACATTCTTCGCCGTCAGCGGATTGGTCTCGCTTTGGGTGCCGGTGGTCTTCTTCGTGCGCGGGACGCTCACGGACTTCCTCCGCGGACTCGCCGCGCGCGCCGGCCGCAGCGGTTTCGGCCGCAACTCCATGCTCGATACGTGGTGGGGACGCCGTCTCGTGGCGTCGCGCGGCAGCCGAGCGGCATACGCCACGCTGAAGTGCATCTGCTTCTGCTCCCTCGGGCTGCTGCTTCCCCTGCGCCACCTGCCTGCAGTGGCGCTCGGCGCTTCCGCCGAGCACTGGCTTGCCAGCGCGGCACAGGCGCTTACCGGCCTGACACTCGGCTTTTGTCTGCTGCGCGCCGTGCCGGTGATCTGGGAGGGAAGGCGCTATCTCGCTGCGGCGGAAAAAACGCCGGCGGCCGTTGCTGCGGGCCTCTCGAGGTGAAGACCATGGCGAGCGCACCCGAAAGAATCGGCGCATTCTTCGACCTGGATGGGACGCTGCTGCCTCCGCCGTCGCTCGAATGGCGGTTCGTTGCTTACCTGCTGGCGCGCGAGGAAATGGGCGGCACGGAAATCGCTCGTTGGCTCGCGCGCTGCGCTAAAAGCCTTCTGCGCGATCCGCGCGGCGCGACCTCTGGCAACAAGATGTATCTCGCCGGGCTGCGGGAATCTCTCGCCGCCGATTGGGAAGATTCGCTGGCGCCTG
>DATLWP010000194.1:0-4239 GCA_035576265.1 Candidatus Polarisedimenticolia bacterium | reverse complement strand
CACAGGCCCCCGCAAGGTCAAGAGTTCCGAGCACCCCGTAATCAGCAAGTCGGCCACAACCATCGGTCTCGATACTAACGCGTTAAGAGATAAAACACTACTATCGGTGATGAATGAGCCTGGTACGCCGAACGTTGGAGCGCAATTCTCAAACCGCCGGGATTTTGATGCCCGACGTCCGGGCAAAGTCGACGGCCTCGGCGTAGCCGGCGTCGGCGTGGCGGGCGACGCCGATTCCGGGATCGTTGGTGAGGACGCGCTCGATGCGGACGGCCATCTCCTTCGTGCCGTCGGCGACCGTGACCTGCCCGGCGTGCTGCGCGTAGCCGATTCCGACACCGCCGCCGTCGTGGATCGAAACCCAGCTCGCGCCGCTCGCCGTGTTGAGCAGGGCGTTGAGCAGCGGCCAGTCGGCGACGGCATCGGAGCCATCGAGCATTTTTTCCGTTTCGCGGAAGGGAGAAGCGACCGAGCCGCAATCAAGATGGTCGCGGCCGATGACGATGGGCGCTTTCAAATCGCCGCGGGCGACCAGGCCGTTGATCGCCAGCCCGAATTTGTCGCGCTCGCCGTAACCGAGCCAGCAGATGCGCGAGGGCAGTCCTTGAAATCGCACGCGCTTTTGCGCCAGCCGAATCCAGCGGCAGAGAATCTCGTCATGCGGAAACATTTCGAGCACGAGTTGATCGGTGCGACGGATGTCGGATGCCTCGCCGGAGAGTGCGGCCCAGCGGAACGGCCCGCGGCCTTCGCAGAAAAGCGGACGAATATAGGCAGGCACGAAGCCGGGAAAGTCGTAGGCGTTTTTCACTCCCTGCTCGAAGGCGAATGTCCGGATGTTGTTGCCGTAGTCAAACGTGACCGCGCCCATTTTCTGAAGTGCGAGCATGCCCTCGACGTGAATTCCGATGGACTCGAGCGCGCGCTTGCGATACGTGACGGGGTCGGCCTGGCGAAGTGCGGCGGCCTGCTCCACGTTCAATCCCTGCGGGATGTATCCGCCGACGGGATCGTGGGCACTGGTCTGATCGGTGAGCAGGTCGGGGACGACGCCGCGGCGAGCGAGTTCGGGAATCACGTCGGCACAATTGCCCACGAGGCCGACCGAGCTGGCTTCGCGCTTCCGCACGGCGTTTTTCAGAATGCGCAGGGCCTCGTCGAGGTCGTTTACCATGACGTCGCAGTAGCCGGTCTTGACGCGCCTCTTGATGCGCTCAGGATCGACCTCGACTCCCAGAAACGCGCCGCCATTGAGAGTGGCGGCCAGCGGCTGCGCGCCGCCCATTCCGCCGCTGACAACCAATCTTCCAGAGAGGTCGCCCTGGAGATGCTTGCGGGCGGCTGCGGCGAATGTTTCGTAGGTGCCCTGGAGAATTCCCTGCGTACCGATGTAGATCCAGCTTCCCGCGGTCATCTGGCCGTACATCATGAGGCCGGCGCGGTCGAGCTCGTCGAAGTGTTGCCAATTGTCCCAGTGACCGACGAGATTCGAGTTCGCGATCAGAACGCGAGGGGCGTGCTCGTGCGTTCGGAAAATTCCGACGGGTTTGCCGGATTGCACGAGCAGCGTCTCGTCATTTTCGAGAGCCCTGAGCGATGCGACGATTGCGTGAAAGCACTTCCAGTTGCGCGCCGCCTTGCCGCGCCCGCCGTAGATGATCAGCTCTTCCGGCTTTTCGGCGACCTCGGGGTCGAGGTTGTTCATCAACATCCGCAGGGCCGCTTCCTGCTGCCAGCCCTTGCAGGAAATGGCGGTGCCGCGCGCGGCGCGCACGGGACTATAGGCGGTCACGTCTTCTGCGACGAATTTCGCCACGATCGAGCTCTCCAGCGGCTCGCGAAAGCTTCCTTTCAGGGACCAACAGGAACCATCGCGTGTTCGTAGGGTGTCCCTGCCCACATCATGTAAGGCAGCTTGGGATCAGGGTCCTTAGCTGTCGTGTATCCCAACGTTTTAGCCTGGGGGCCCATAACCATAATGTGAGGACCGGTCACGATCCAATGATTGTTAGCGGTCTTGCCAGTGGCGTACGGGTCGGTGTTGCTGGCGCCCTCGTCACCCTGCAGCATGTACGAAATTCCGATCTTATTCGGAGGCGGCGTGTGATTGAGCAGCGCGTGGATAAACTCCATGCCGTTGGCATCGTTGCACATTTTGTCGGTGCCCATGATCATGCAGGTGAACCCGTTGTTGCCCGCGCGCAGCGTGCGCATTTTGCCGTCTGCGTCCATGCGAACGATGGCTGCGTCTTTGGCGACAGCAGCGGGGCCAGCGGACATAGCTTCAGTGATGTATTGCGAGTCCGACATTTGCTCCTGTTGAGCCCAGACCATGGCTCCGACCGCGCACAGTCCGGCCACGACGGTAAACGCCCTCATTGAAACGCGCATATTCCCTCCTCCGGGATACGCGTGGGTTTCCACTTGGCAATAGAGGTACGCGGCATTTGGCTCGCTGTCAAGCACCCATGAGGGCCGCACCGAATGCGGGGCCAGTGCCAAGTGAGGCGGGCCATGCCATCGGCTGCATTGCGCGACATTCGGGCAATGGGCTAGAGTGGCGATTATGGCGGCGGAATATCCCGCTCTGACGAAATGTTTTCTCGACGCCGTGGACCGCTACGCGAATCCGCGCGCGCAGATGTATCGCACTGCGACCGGGTGGGACTCCTTTTCGGCGAAGGAAATGCTGCGGCGGGTGGCGGGCCTTGCCAAAGCGCTTGGCGAGCTTGGCATCCAGCCGGGTGACCGAGTGGGGATATACGCGCCGAACTGCCCGGAGTGGCACACGGCCGATTTTGCGACTCAAGGGCTGGGCGCCGCGAGCGTGCCGGTCTATTTCAAGGAGTCGCCGGACCATCTCGCTTACATTCTGAACGATTCCGGCGCGCGCATCGTCTTCACGTCGGGCGAAGCGCAGGCGCGCCAGATTGCGGAGCTCCGCGAGCGCCTGCCGGGGATCGAACACGTGATTTGTGCGGCGCCTCCCGCGGATCTGCCCGCCGACTTTTTGTGCTACGAACCCCTGATCGCGGCGGCGGGCGACGCCGACATCGCCGAATACCGCCGCCGCTCCGATGAAATCAGCGGCGACCAGCTGGCGACCATCATCTACACGTCCGGGACCACGGGCGAGCCCAAGGGAGTGATGCTAAGTCATTCGAATCTCAGCTCGAACGCTCTCGGTTTCAGCAGGGAAATTGAGATGTCCACGGCCGATGTGGCGCTTTCGCTCCTGCCGCTCTCGCACGTCTACGAGCGCACGATGGACCACGCGTACATCTTTCACGGAGTTGCGGTGGCGTACGTGGAGCGGATGGAAACGGTAGCGCAGGCGCTGCTCGAGGTGCGGCCTACGATCATGGCAGCGGTCCCGCGTTTTTATGAGAAGACCTACGCCACCATCATTGCAACAGGACACCGAGAAGCGGGACTCAAAAGAAGAATCTTCGATACGGCGATTCGCACGGCGGCCCAGGCAATCCCCTGGAAAGCATACGGCAAAAGTGTTTCGTGGGGCGTGAAGCTGCGGTGGCACATTGCGGACCGGCTAGTCTATCCGAAGATCCGCGAGGGCGTGGGAGGCCGGATCCGAATTTTCAGTTCGGGTGGCGCTCCGCTCGCCCCGGAACTCGCGGAATTTTTTTGGAGCGTCGGCCTGCCGGTGTATCAGGGCTACGGCCTGACGGAAACGTCGCCGGTGGTCGCTTTTAATTCGCCCAAAGCAAACAAAGTCGGGACGGTGGGCCGGCCGCTCCCGAACGTGCAGGTGCGCATCGCGGAGGATGGGGAAATCCTGGTGAAAGGGCCGTGCGTAATGCAAGGGTATTACCGAAAACCAAACGAAACGCGCGCAGTGTTTACGTCCGACGGCTGGTTTTGCACCGGCGACATCGGCGGGCTGGATGAAGACGGGTACCTGGTCATCACGGACCGCAAGAAAGAATTGCTGAAGACGGCGGGCGGCAAATTCGTTGCGCCCGCGCCGATCGAGAATCTGCTGAAGACGTCGCGGTTCATTTCGAATGCGATCGTTGTAGGGGACGCGCGGAAATTCGTCTCGGTGCTGATCGTGGCCAATGTCGTCGGTATCGAGGCGGAAGCGCGCAAGGAGGGTCGTGAGTTTGCGACGCCGACGCAATTGCTTTCAGATCCGTGGGTGCGGGACCTGCTGGGGCGAGAGATTGAGCGGCTGACGGCGGGTTTGGCGCAGTACGAAAAGCCGAAGCGCTTCGCGCT
>DATLWP010000193.1:0-16920 GCA_035576265.1 Candidatus Polarisedimenticolia bacterium | reverse complement strand
CGGACACCGCTGTTTCGTCATCGGTCGTGGCGACGCGTCTGCGGGGCTCGTGACGCTGGCGGATATTCGAAAGGTGCCCCGTTCGGCTTGGCCCACGACCGCTGCGAACACGATTATGATCCCGCGAGAAAAGTTGGCGTCTATCGCTCCGGATTCAGAACTGTGGATGGCCCTGGAAAAGATCGGACGAAACGGCGTCAGTCAATTGCCCGTTGTCGAGGACGATCGAATCGTGGGGATCCTCTCGCGCGAAGATGTGGTGCGCTATCTGGGGACTTTACAGGCTTTGGCTGCGTAGCACCAGACGCTGCCATGAAAGAGACGCACAGAGGAAAGAGTTTTTGCGGCAGATGAACCGGTTTGACGCGCCAGTTTGACCGGGAGTGAGCCATGAAGATCCTGCTGGCAATCGACGATTCCAAATACTCCGAAGCCGCCATCAAGGCCGTGATCGCACAGGGAAAACCGGAGGGCACGGAAGTGCGGGTGTTGCACATCGTGGAGCCCCCCTCATTGCTGGTGACGCGCGAAATGGGTGGATACGACTCGTCCGTCGAACTGGCTTGGAAGGCGCAGCGGAAGCGGGGCCAAGAGTTGGTCGCAAAATCCGCCGAAGCGATTCGCTCGCACGGGGTGAAGTGCACCGCCGAACTGCAAGAAGGCGACGCGAAATCCAAAATTCTCGAAGAAGCAGACAAATGGGGCGCCGAATTGATCGTCCTTGGCTCACACGGGCGCAAAGGTCTGGAGCGCTTCCTGTTGGGCAGCGTGTCCGACGCGGTGGCCCACCATGCTCGCTGCTCCGTCGAAGTTGTTCGGCTGCCGTCCACATAACCGTGATTGGCGCCGGATAGCCCACCTCGTGCCACCCCGACTGCGCAGCTTCCTTTTCGGCTGCGCCTGCAGGCGCTCAACCCCCTTGGCGCGGAAAAATAGGAATGTCGAAGCGGTTGGTGTAAAACAGATGGGTAAACGTGGGTAGCCAGCCATGGACGCTCCCATGCGCTCCCGAGTTGCGCGCGGGTGACGCTGGAAGTGTCGGCACGGGCGGGCGCTCTTGTTTGCATGCATCACCAGCCGACGCGTTTCAGGACACAGGGTGATACTTCTTCCTTCCCAATACCAAGCGATCCTGTCCGATCTCCCAGACAGCATCCTGCTCGAGACGTCCCGGCCGGACCAAGAGAATCGCCGCAGCTTCCTTTTTGTGAATCCTGTCGCCGCCCTTGCGGTGGAATCACTCGACGAGGTGCCCGTTCTCTTCCACCGTATCGAGGAATGCTTGGAGCAGGGGCTGTACGTGGCCGGCTTCATGAGTTACGAATGCGGTTATCATTTCGAGCCGCGCGCCGCCGTCCATGTTCCCGAGCGCTCGAAGCTGCCGCTTGCCTGGTTCGGCGCATACCGGCAGCCCTTCACGTTTGACCATATCACCGGCACCTTTTCGCCGGAGCTGCCCGCAGACTGGCGCGAGTCTGCTTCCGCGGCGGTTCCCGCGGAAAGTTTCCGTGTTTCAGGACGCCAGCTGGAAATCGGCCGGGACGAGTACTGCGCAAAAATCGAGGCGATTCAGGACTTCATCGCCGCGGGCGACACCTACCAGGTCAACTTCACAACGAAAGCCCTGTTCGACTATTCCGGTCCGCCCGCCGCACTTTACTCCTCACTGCGAAATCAGCAGAGAGTGGGCTTCGCCGCGTATATCCATCGCCGAGATTACGACATACTTTCCTTTTCTCCGGAGCTTTTCTTTCGCGTTGAGAAGGGCCGCATCACCACGCGGCCCATGAAAGGCACTGCCCCTCGGGGCCGCACCTTGGCGGAAGACGCGCGAATCAGGAATTGGCTGCGCGCTGACCCGAAAAACCGCAGCGAAAACGTGATGATTGTCGACTTGCTGCGCAACGACATCGGCAAGGTTGCCGAGATTGGTTCCGTGCGCGTGGACGAGCTGTTTTCGGTGGAAAAGTACGAAACCCTTTTTCAGATGACTTCCACGGTATCGGGCACGTTGCGGGCGGGAACGCGATTCTACGACATCTTTCGCGCCATCTTTCCCAGCGGCTCCGTGACCGGAGCGCCGAAGTGCCGCACGATGCAGATCATTCAGGAGATCGAGGAAGGGCCGCGCGGTGTCTATACCGGAGCGATCGGATATATCGCGCCGAGTCACGATGCCGTTTTCAGTGTGCCCATCCGCACCATGGTTCTGGAGGCCGGCACGGGCGAGATGGGAGTCGGCGGCGGAATCGTGTACGACTCGACCCCACTCCAGGAATACGACGAGTGCCTTCTCAAAATGCAATTCTTCACGCGTTCCCAGCCGACTTTCCGATTGATCGAAAGTCTGCGGTGGGATGGACAATATCGCTTCCTGCGGCAGCACTTGGAACGGCTGAAATCGTCGGCCGAGTATTTCGATTTTCCTTTCAGCGAGCCCGAGCTGGCGGCGAGGCTCGACGAAAATCAGAGCGGTCTGCAAGCGGGCGAAGCCTATAAGGTGCGATTGTTGCTGGATTCCGAGGGCGCAATCGTGATCGACAACGTGCGTCTTGCCGCGGAACCGCTGGCCTGTACCGTCAAGGTGTCGTCGATGCGCACGTCGTCCCAGGATCGCTTCCTCTACCACAAGACGACGTTCCGGGACGTATATGAACAGCAGCACGCCGAAGCGCGACGGCAGGGGCACGTGGACGTCCTATTCGTGAATGAAAAGGGAGAGTTGACCGAGGCGGCGAACAACAACATCTTCGTGGAGATCGGCGGCAAATGGTTCACCCCACCCGTTGAGTGCGGATTGCTCCCTGGAATCTACCGGCAACATGTTCTCGAGACTGAGCCGCGTGCCTCCGAACGAATTCTCACCGTCGTCGACCTGAAAGCCGCAGATGCCATCTACCTCTGTAACTCGGTCCGAGGCCTTCGAAGAGTGACCCTCGTTTAACGTTCCCTGCTGGAACTGAGCAAACGATGCGCGTATGATCTGGGGCCTGCAGCTGCCATGTGGGGGAGAGCAAGCCGGGCGTGGATTGATGACGGTCGAAAAGACTGGGGCGAAGGCTGCGTCACGGAAGGGCTCGTTCAAAATCGCGCTCGTCCTGAGGTTTATCTGAACTTCCCTGGCGCGCGATTTGCGATGCCCTAGGCCCTGGGATCAACCGCGATTCTGCCCGACGGCTTGCTTTTTGTGTGATGTAACTCAAAGCAGGCGCGCAAGTTGTGTCCGCCGGGCTGTGACTTTTGTCACGGTTAAGGTGCCCGACTTCTGCTGTGATAGGCTGGCTGCGTGTGGTGGTAGGGGCACAAGCCGGCAGAGCCTGCAGATGCGCTGAGATGCGGTCGGCGTAGCGCTTTTTCTCCCATACGTGCCGGAAGAGACAGGAGGAATACCTTGGCACACCAAAGCAAGCAGTTAGTGGAAGCGATCGCGGAGATGCGCGAGGAAGAGGCAGTTAAGATGGCTCGGGAGATGCTCGATAGTGGCTATGACGCGATCAAGCTTCTCGGACATTGCCGCGAAGCCATGGAGCTTGTCGGCAAGCGCTACGAGGAAGGCGAATATTTTCTGCCGGAGCTGATGCTGGCCGGCGAAATGCTGCGCGAGATCGGAGATATGGCGAAGCCCTTGATCAAACAGGGTTCCGCCGAAACCAAGAGTTTGGGCACTGTGGTTATTGGCACCGTGCAAGGTGACCTCCACGACATCGGCAAGAATATCGTCACCTTCATGCTCGAAATCAACGGCTACAAGGTCGTTGACCTGGGCATCGACGTTCCTGTGGAGAATTTCATCCAGAGCATCAAGGAGCACAAGCCGCAGGTGGTGGGCCTGAGCGGCTTCCTGACGCTTGCGTTCGACGCGATGAAGCAAACCGTCGAGGCCATGAAGGAAGCCGGCCTGCGTGGTAACGTCAAGATCATGATCGGAGGGGGGCAGGTGGACGAGGCGGTGAAGAACTACACCGGCGCCGATGCCTTCGGTCTCAACGCCATGGATGCGGTTTCGCTGTGCAAGCAATGGGTGCCGGCATGAAGGCTGCAGTGGGCGGAAAGTCCGCCGCGGAGCTCTACGCCGAGCGAGAGAAACGCATTCTCGACGCAATCGAGCTGCGCGAGCCCGACCGCCTGCCCACCATATTTTTTCCGCATTTTTGGGTGGCCCGGTACGCCGGGATGACCTGCCGCGAGGCCATGTACGAGTACGACCGTCTCTCCGCGGCCATGCGCAAGGCCGTCATTGACCTCGAACCGGATGCCTATTATCCCGTGCAGGCCGTCGTCGCGCATGGGCCCACCATGGACATTTTGGATTACAAGCAACTGGAATGGCCGGGCCACAAGGGTCTGGACGAGAACGTCCCTTTCCAGTATCTCGATGCTGAATACATGTTTCCGGATGAATACGAAGAGTATCTTCGGGATCCCACCGGCTTCATGCTGCACAAATATATGCCGCGGATTGCCGGTGCCCTCGAACCGCTCGCCAAGCTTCCGGCGTATCCTTCCATCTTGCATACCCGCATACTTCTGTCGATGTCCATTTATGCCCGCCCGGATGTGCGCCGCGCCCTGGAAACGCTGATCAAGGCCGGCGAAGAGATGCAGAAGATGCGCACGAGCATGAACAAGATGATTCAGGAGTTGACGGAGCTGGGCTTCCCTTGCGGAAATCACGGTACCAGTCACGCACCGTTCGATGTGGCAACCGACTATCTGCGGGGCTCAAAAGGCGCCATGCTGGATCTGTTCCGCCACAAGGACCGCCTGCTCGCCATAATGGATAGGTTGGTGGATATCTTCCCTCGCGAAGCGGCCGTAACGGCAAAGCGGGCGGGCGGAACGATGATCTTCATCCCCCTTCATTGGGGACTCGATGGTTTCATGTCTCCGAAGCAGTTCACCACGTTCTATTGGCCGCAGTTTCAAAAGGTCTTGCTCGCTCTCATAAAGGAAGGACTCCATCCACACGTGTTTTGGGAGGGCGATTGCACCTCGCGACTGGAAGTGATCAAGGACATACCCGCCGGCAAGTGTGTCTATTTCTTCGAGCGCACAGACATGGTCAAGGCGAAGAAGATTTTGGGCGACACGGTTTGCCTGCGAGGCAACGTGCCTGCGTCTCTGCTGACCACGGGCACGCCGGATGAGGTGCGGGAATACTGCAAGAAGCTATTCGAAACGGTCGGCGACGGCGGCGGTTTCATTCTGGATGCGAGCGTTGGCATCCCCGACGAGGCCAAGCACGAAAACGTACTGGCGATGTTTGAGTTCGCCAAGGAATGCGTCTACTGAAGAGCTTATGCCTGTAATCTCGGACCTGCACGTTCCGCTGACCACCGAAGCGGTGAGCCGTGCGTGGGGTCCTGGCCGCGCGAGGCTGACGACTCCCCGCATGCTCGCGCGGGTCTCCGATATTCTTGCGCGAATGGATGCGGAGCACTGGCTGCGCCCTGCGATAACCTATCGCGTCTCGGAGGTTGCCGAGAGCGGACCCGGCTGGATTGAGCTGCACGGCGGCTTGCGATTGCGGGCGGCTCTGTTGAACCATCACTTCCCGCGCGCCACTCATTTGGCCGCCGGCGTCTGCACCCTGGGCGGCGCGCTTGAGCAGCAGGTCAGCAAGTGGTTTGCCTCGAGCGAACGACTGAGCGCCGTGGTGCTCGACGACATGGGGACATTCGCGCTCTACCAGCTCAGCGACCGACTCGAGGCGATCCTGCAACAGGCCGCGGCGCGCATGGGCTTGGAGGCCAGCGGCGTGCTGGCTCCGGGCGAAGACGGGTTCGATCTGGCCGAACAAAAGACGGTGGCGCAACTGGCGGGCGGGGCCGAGATCGGCGTCTCCCTTACGGCCACGGCAATGTTCGTGCCGCGCAAGACGTTGTCTCTTCTGGTCGGCTTTGGGCATCGCATGCCCCGATGGAGCCGGGGCGAGCGCTGCGCCGTTTGCAGTTCGCGCGAGCGTTGCCCGCACCGTCGCCGGGTTGTCGAGGCAATCGCGACATGAGCCAGGCGGAGGAGAGCCAGCACAAAGGCTGTTGGACAACCTTCGATCCGGGCGATCAGCGCGTCTGGAGTTTGCCGGGAGAGACGCTACTCGACTCCGCGCGCCGCGGCGGTGTGCGCATTGCGAGCGTCTGCGGAGGCCGCGGGCTTTGCAAGTCATGCGTGGTGCGCGTCGCGGCCGGTCCTGTTTCGCCGCCCTCGCAGCAGGACGTCGAATTTTTTTCCGCGGATGAGCTGGCGGGCAACTGGCGGCGCGCCTGCCAGACGTTTGCTCAGGGAGATTGCCGCATCGAGGTTTCCGCGCGCGCGCGCGCCACGCCGACCCGATCGGAGATCGCAAGCTCGGACATCTGGGTGCCTCCCGACCCGACCGCGCGCTTGTGCCCCGTCACCGTGTCGCCGCCAACCCTGGAACATGCCACGTCCGACGATCACCGCCTGCTCAGCGCGCTCAACGAGCAATGGCCCGGCGCAGGTTACCGCATCGACCTCGGCGTTTTGCGCACGCTCGCGACCACGCTGCGCATGCCCGGTGGAAAGGTGGCGGCCGCCGTGCGATTCGGCGAAGTCGTGGGAGTAATTCCAGACAGCCCAAAGCCGCTGCTGGGTCTGGCCGTGGACGTGGGCACAACGAATATCGGCGTCCTGCTCGTCAATCTGCGCACCGGGCGAACGCTCGCCGGACAAGTGGTCGAGAATCCGCAGACCATTCGCGGCAGCGACGTAATCACCCGCGTCGGCTACGCCCGCGCTTCTACCGAGCGCTTGGAGAAATTGCACAAGCTCGTCGTGGACGGCATCAACGCCGCCGCGCGCGAACTGTGCGAGTCGCAATCCATGGACCCGGACCACATTGCGGACGTCGTGATGGCTGGCAACACGGTGATGCACCATCTGTTTCTGCGATTGCCCGTGCAATATCTTGGCGCCGTGCCGTTTGCGCCCACCGTCTCGAACGCCGTGGACGTGAAAGCGCGCGATATCGGAATCGTCGCCATGCCCGGCGCGTACGTCCATGCCCTGCCCAATATCGCGGGCTTCGTGGGCGGCGACCACACCGCCATGCTGCTCGCCATCGGCGCCGACCGCGAAGAGCACACCGTCGTCGCGCTCGATATCGGCACGAATACGGAAATTTCGCTTATCCGCGAGGGCCGCCTCTCGAGCATCTCCTGCCCGTCGGGACCGGCGCTCGAGGGCGGCCACATTCGCTGCGGCATGCGCTCGGCGCCCGGCGCGATCGAGTCGGTTGAAATTTGCGGCAATGAAGTGCGCATCAAGACCATCGGCGGCGCGCCCGCGATCGGTATCTGCGGCTCGGGCGTGCTGGACGCGACCGCGCAGCTTTATCTCGCGGGCATCGTCACTCCCACCGGCAAGATGATCGAGGGGCATCCGCGGGTGCGCGTGCGCGACGGCCGGCCCGAATTCGTGCTCGCCGCCGAAGGCGAAGCGCCGGACGGCGCGGTGGTGTTCACCCAGCGCGACGTGCGTTCCGTCCAGCTTGCCAAGGGCGCCATCCGCGCCGGCGTCGAAGTGCTGCTCGAAGACGCCAACCTGAGCGTGGATCAGATCGACCAGATCATCATCGCCGGCGCGTTCGGCAACTACATCAACCTCGCCAGCGCCCTGGCCATCGACATGCTCCCGGCTCTGCCGCTCGACCGCTTCGCGCAGGTCGGCAACGCCGCCGGCATTGGAGCCAAGCTGGCGCTCGTCTCCTATCCGCATCGCGCCACGGCGCAGAGTCTTGCCCGCGGTAGTCGTTACATCGAGCTCGCCGGATCGGCTCGTTTCAATTCGCTTTTCATGAATTCAATGCGCTTCCCTGCAAGAGGGAAGAACTGAGAGGACGGCATCATGGCCATACCCGGAATTATTCTGATTGGTGACCGCATTAATCCCGAGGGATTCAAGAAAACCAGAGCGCTGATCGAGGCCGAGGATTTCGAGGGCCTGCAGGCCCTGGCCGTCAAGCAGGTAGAGGCCGGGGCGCAATATCTCGATCTCACCATCGGCCCGCGCGGCTACAAAGACTCGAAATTTCTGACCGAAGTCATCCGCTCGCTCCAGTCCGCGGTGGATGTGCCGCTCTGCTTCGATTATCCCAACGCCGCCGTCCAGGAAGTCTGCCTGAAAGCCTACGACCCGGGGAAAGCGAAAGGAAAAAAACCGCTGGTCAACTCGCTCGCCGAGACGCGCCTGGAAATCCTCGACCTGCTGAAGATTCGCCCGTTCAAAGTGGTGCTGATGGCGTCCGAGCGCGTCGAAAACGGCTCGCCCAAGCCCAACAAGACGTCCAATGAGGTGCTGGATACGGCGAAGCGCATGGCTGCACGGCTCGTGCGCGGACACAATTTCAGCCCCGACGACATCTTCATCGACATCACCATCCGCAGCCTCATTTCCGATACCGAGGGTCTCACGAAGATGGCGCTCGAAGCCATCAAGGCGGTCGGCCAGGCGCCGGAGCTGAAGGGCATGCATATCATGGGCGGGATGACGAACATCGGCAACATGATGCCCCCTGTGAAGATCGATGGCGTCACCCTGCGCCAGACCATCGAAAACGCTTTCCTTACGCTCGCGGTGCCGCTCGGTTTCGACACCATCATGGGCACGCCCTGGAACGATTTCCGCATTCTTCCGCCCGATAATCCCGTGCTGCAAACCTTCAAAGAAGTGATTGAGCTGAAGGGCCTTGCCGCCATGCGCCGGCTGCGCCAGCTCTGGGCCGCCAGCGCGAGCGGCGCCGCTGCTCCCCCCGCCGGAGCGTAAGGTCGTCTCCCGATAGTTTGCAGCGGTTTTCTTTAGGAGGCCGGGGCTTCAGTCCCCGCGTAGATCCGATGCGTGCGTGCACGGAAGCGCAGTGATCTGCACCATTGTTGGTAGCTGCATTTCAGCTCTCTACTTCCCGAGAAGCTGCACCGCTACGTGGCTTTGGGACCCGCTGGTGTTTCATTGTGTAGCTGAGCGATTTCCGCTGCGCTGAACTTATTCAATCGGATCACACGCGCTCGTCCGCGCACCAGCGGCGGGACGGACAGACGCGCTTGGGCCTCGTTTTCCGCTTCAATGATTGCCCATCCGTTGTGTACTCCGGCTCGGCAACCCCAGTCGAAGTTGTGAAGGTAGCCCTGAGCTTGAACTTCATCGATCAGCGCCAGACAATTTTCGCCCGTATGCGGTGTCTCGATCAAATATCGCTCCATACTTCCTCCTCGTTGCGTAGAGATTTTCTGCCAACCTGCTCTCGCATTCGCTGAACTGAGTTCACCCGGTCGAACGCGAATTTGCGTCCTCCCTCGGAACAGCTCGCGACGGGTGCGGGTAGTTTAGAAACGCGAGCTGGTGAGCGTCACATCGGCTCGCGCCCACGCCACCTCGAAGCGTTTTTCGATACCGGCGGCTTGGTCACTTTTCCCTTGTGCGTCTAAGCTTTTCTTCAGACCGAACAGCGCCCAGCCGTTCTCGGGATTGCGTTGCAGGTCTTGCCAGTACACGACCTCTGCCTCTGCCGGCCGCCCGGCCTCTAGCAAGACGGCGCCCAGTGAGTGCCTCATCGGGTAGTGCCAATCAGGTGGTTCGGCGTACTCCAGGGCATCCTCCAGCCGGACGGCTTTATCCAAATGCGCGATCGCCTTATCGTACTGTCCCTGCCGTGCGGCCATTTCTCCCGCCAGCGCTTCGACGGCGATATTCAGGATCGCTGAGGAGGAATTGTTCGACCACGTAGCTGCTCTCGCCAGTTCCGGCGATCGCAAAATCTCCTGCACCTCACGCAGTTCGTTGGAGGCGCTATCGAACTCACGGAGGCCGGCGTAGGCCATGCCTCGTGCGTAGTGCCAAACGCCGCTCACAAACGGAGAATTGTACGCAGGCTGAGGTTCGCGCAAAATCTCCTGCCATTTCCCAAAACGTGTCAGCGCGTAATACGGCACGACGACAAAACCTTGAAGGATGGGGGTCTCCGCGATTGCCTTGGGAGGGATCTGCTCGGCCGTCCTGCGCGCGGCCTCGATTGCGGCGTGGCTACGGCCCTCCATCGTCGCGGAACTCCACAAGAAGTGAATGTTGTGAGGAAAATAGGTGAGTGGATAGATGCCTTGTGCCTGGCATTGCGCGATGTAGTCTTCATCGGCAAGGATGGCGCGTTCATTGGCCGCGGAAGCATCCGCGTAGCGCCCCACCCGCTGATAGATATGCGCCGGCATGTGAACCATGTGTCCCGCTCCGGGCATCAGCGATGCCAGCCGGTTTGCGGCCGCTTCCGCGCGCTCTGGATGGGGCAACTCCATGACATGAATGTAGTAATGGTTCGCACCGGGGTGACTCGGATCCTGCCGTAGTACCTGCTCCAGCGCCGTAACAATTTCGGTCGTTTCTGGATAGGGGCGGTTATCTCGTGTCCAGTAATTCCACGGCCGCAAATCCATAAGCGACTCGGCGAAGAGTGTGGCGGCGTCGAGGTCGTTCGGGTAGTGCTTGTGCAGCTCGCGCATCGCGTTCGCGTAGGCTTGATCGCGTTCGGCGCGGTCTTCAGGTTTGCCGGAGTAACGCTGCAGGAGTGCAGCGATATAGGCCTGCTCGCGCGGAGAGACTTTCCGCTTGAGCGAAGCAGCCTTCTGCACGAGTTCGTAGGCCTTCGGCTCGTTCTGCGAATCCATCGACATATTGATATTCGGCCCAAGGACCAGAGCTTGCCCCCAGTACGCCATCGCGCAATCAGGATCCAGCCGTGCCGCCTCTCGAAAGGATCGACCCGCCTCCTGGTGATTGAACCCATAGGTCAGGTTCAGGCCCTGGTTCACAAAAAGCTGCGCCCGTTTCGCGACCGTCGTTACCGGGAAAATATGATTCCCGAGATTCTGCAGGCGAGGAGCCATGGGCTCCGACGAACGAGCCTTGTCGAACTCGACGGAGTTCCCGGAGTCGACATGACTGGGTGCCTGCGCGAGCGATGAGCCTCCACAAAAAGCGGAACTCAGGACGCAGATTGCCAGCAAATTTCCAAAAGTCTGGACGTGCTGCATGCTACCTCCTGTAGCTCAATGGAGGCTCTTGGCTGTCGTAAAGGGAAAGCCGCCCTCTACTCCTGGCCAGCCATTGCCGGGAGTTCCGCGGCGAGAGGACTTGCGATTCGAGATTCAGGAAGCGTGTCGAGTGTAGGGTGTCGCTAGCAAAGCCACGTGCAGTCGAGAGCAAAAAGTGAGCATACCGCCACAGTTCTTTTCTGGGGACGCACCTCGAGCACAAGCCACTTGTTCGGGAAGAGGCGCAACCGTGCCGACACCGGGCGCAGAGCAGCCGCAAGACTTTTTGCCGCGTGCCTCCCAGCGCGCGCACACGGCAGCGTCGCCGCGCTCAGATTTACGTCCGGTGCGATCGAAATGAGTAGAACGGCGAAGATCGCAATGATCGCCACGACTTTCATTGACGTCATTCTAGGTAACGCGTCAAAGGGGTGTCAACAGGCATCCCTAGGCCAATCAGATCCGACGAACCGTTCGGTCTCTAAGCACAACGCTTGAACGGCCCGAAGCAAGCAACAATAATTTGGGCAAGTCCTCATTCACGGGGTTACCGGACTTATTAGGAGTTGACCTTGCTCCGCCGATCGGCGCGACAACTTGGTTGGGTCTGGTTCTTTTTTCGAAGTCACTTCCTCAACGCGGCCTGCCAGATGCTGTTGTAGCCGCGGGTCCGCGCTTTCCGTACCGGGCAAATCCATCTCACTTCGAGGCGTGAATCTCGTCCTTGATCACCTCGCCGCCCTTCATCACGAACTGGACGTGCTCCATCACAGTGATGTCCTTGAGCGGATCGCCTGAGACGGCAATAATGTCGGCGAACTTGCCCGCTTCGACGGTGCCCGTATCCTTCGAGGTGCCCAGCAGCGAGGCCGCATTGACAGTGGACGCCTGAATTGCCTCCAGCGGCGAGAGTCCTGCACGCACGAGGGATTCGAACTCCTTCGAGGAATAATCCGGATCCCCGTCCGTTCCGTACGCAATCTTAAGATGATGTTTTAGAGCCAGGGCAAACGCCGGCTGTTGCGCAGCGAGTATGGCATTGTTTTTTGCCGCCATGATTGGATCGGCGCCGAGCGACGTGCCCGTCTCTGCTCCGTGCTGAAACGTGAAGAGCGTCGGTACAAGCCACGTTCCGTGCTGCTCCATCAACGCGGCACCTTCCTCATCGAGCATCGTGCCGTGCTCGATGGAATCGACGCCCGCTCGCACGGCGGCTTTGATGCCCTCCGTCCCTTCGGCGTGCACCATCACGTGTTTCCCTGCGCGGTGCGCCACCTCGACCGCTCTGGCCATCTGCGCTTCGCTCAATTCCTCGACGTTGTAATCGCTGAAAGGATCCATCACGCCGCCGGTGGCCATCAGTTTGATCCAATCGGCGCCGTACTTCAGGTCGCGGCGAACCGCTTCGCTCACCTGATCCACCGTGTCCGCGATGTTGGGTCGGCGCGGCATTGCATAGTCGGGCGCGAGTACGTCAGCGTCGCCATGGCCGCCGGTCACGCTGACGAAATTGCCGGCCGAAACCATCCGCGGCCCGCGAAGCAGTCCTTGCTTGATAGCGTTGCGCAGCGCCAATTGACCGTACAAAAGATCGCTCTCACCCGCGTCTCGCACCAACGTGAAACCGTGCGAGAGCCAGACTTGAAGGTTCCGGTACCCCCAGAGCGCCGCCATCGGCGACGACATGCGCAACGGGGCGGCGGGCGACTCGTCTTTCAGATTGCCCAGAATGTGGACGTGGCAATCCGCCAGTCCTGGCAAAACGGTTTGCGCGGAAAGATCAATCACCGGCACGCCCGCGGGAGCGGATGCTCGTATGCTTGCGATCCGATCACCCTCGACGACGATGACAACATTGGAAGCGTAGTTCCCCGTGCGCGGATCGAGCAAACGCCCTGCATGGATGGCTAAGCGCGTTGGCGATTTCGCTGGCGCGCGCTCCGGAGCGGATTTCGCTTGCGCAAAACCGAGTGGCACGGCCAAGAGCGTCAAGACGCTGCACAGCCCGCAAATTCCCAGAATCTTTCTCACTCGTTGCCTCCTGATCTTTTCTCGTGACCGCGACATTCTATCAGGTGTCCGCCAGTTCGACGAACCACCCGTGCGGCGGTCGACGTGCAATGCAATCTCAAACGACACAATTTCTGGTCATCACCGCGTGCGCCGGCAGCTTGAGTCGACCATTCGCCCCAATCATCACGGACTGGGCTCCTTACTGCAGCCACACGGGAGCGATCGAGCCAAACACCCTTGGCCACCAGGCGCTCTGCGAGAAGGCAGTAGGCCATAAACGGGGCTGGACCAGCGGCGCCTAACGCGTTGGTTTTCGGGATCGTTTGCTGTAATCTTTCCACCCTGGAGCGAGTCGATTACAAGTACTTTGATACGCGCACGAGAGGAAGGGGGGCGAAGTGCGACGACTGGCCATCTTCACTATCGTTTTTTCCTTTTTCTTCCTGATTCCGATCAGCGCGGATGAAGATTCTCTGCAGGGTTTCACGGAGCAGAACTCTTCCTCTGAGCGCCAATGGGAGAAAGATTTCCGAGGGATTCCGACCTCTCAGAATCAGCGCGATTACATGGAATACCTCTCGGCTCATCCACACAACGTCGGCACGACTTACGACAAGGAAAACGCCGAATGGATTTTGGCGCAGTATAAGAAGTGGGGCTGGGACGCGCATATCGAGACGTTCGACGTGCTCTTCCCGACGCCGAAGGAGCGCTTGGTCGAGATGGTCGAGCCGTCGAAGTTCGTCGCTAAGCTGCAGGAACCTGTAGTCGCCGCGGACCCCACTTCGAGCCAGCAGAGCGGACAATTGCCAACCTACAACGCGTATTCCGCGGACGGCGACGTGACCGCCCCCCTCGTATACGTCAATTACGGTGTGCCTGCGGACTACGAGGAATTACAGCGGCTGGGCGTCTCGGTGAAGGGCGCGATTGTGATTGTGCGCTATGGCGCCTCATGGCGCGGCGTCAAGCCCAAGCTAGCCGCAGAGCACGGGGCTGTGGGTTGTCTGATCTACTCGGACCCGCGCGACGACGGTTATTTCCAGGACGATGTGTTCCCGAAAGGCCCGATGCGTCCCCCCGAAGGAGTGCAGCGAGGCAGTGTGATGGACTTCGCATCCACCCAGGCGGGTGATCCGCTTACGCCGGGAGTCGGGGCGACACCAGATGCCAAGCGCCTTCCTGTACGCGACAATCCCGCGCTCACCAAGATTCCCGTCCTCCCTATCTCCTACGGCGACGCGCAGCCCTTGCTCGCGGCCCTAACGGGCCCGATGGCGCCGCCCGACTGGCGTGGGGCCCTTCCCATTCCATACCACGTCGGTCCGGGAAAAGCGAAGGTCCACCTGAGGGTTTTTTCCAACTGGGACATTAAGCGCATTTACGACGTGATCGCACGGATTCCCGGGGCGGAATTTCCCGACCAGTGGGTGATCCGCGGGAATCACCACGATGGCTGGGTGAATGGCGCGGAGGACCCCATTTCGGGCCAGGTGGCGCAACTCGAAGAAGCGCGCGCGCTCGGGGAGCTGCTCAAGCGGGGCTGGAAGCCGAAGCGCACCATCATCTATTGCGCCTGGGATGGCGAAGAACCCGGCCTGCTCGGTTCGAGCGAATGGGGCGAAGAGCACGAGGCGGAACTCAAGGAGCATGCCGTCGCTTACGTCAATACGGATGGGAACGGCCGCGGTTTCCTGAACGTCGAAGGTTCACACACGCTCGAACACTTTATGAACGGAGTGGCTGGTGCCATCGTTGATCCCGAAACGAACATTTCTGTCCGCCGCCGCCTTTTCTTGCGCCAGATTTCGCGAGCTAAGGACGATCAGGAACGCAACGAGATCCGCACTCGCCCGGACCTTCGCATCGCAGCGCTCGGTTCGGGCAGCGACTACACCGTGTTTTTGGACCACTTGGGAATCGCGTCTCTGAACATCGGTTACGGGGGCGAGGATCCGGGCGGCATCTACCACTCGATTTACGATGACTTTTATTGGTATTCGCACTTCGGCGACCCGGATTTCGCTTACGGCCGCACCCTTTCGCAGACCGTCGGCACGACGGTGATGCGTCTGGCGGACGCTGATTTGCTGCCCTTCGATTTCACTGATTTCGCTGATACGATTCGCCTGTACCTGAAGCAGCTCGAGAAGCTGGCCCATGACAACAGGGAGGAAGCGATCGAGCGCGACAAAGAGCTCGACGAGGGCCTCTTCACTGCGGTGAGCAATCCGGCTCAACCCACGTTCCCTCCGCCTCCCGAGACCATCCCCCCGCGTCTGGAATTCGCGCCGCTCGCGAACGCGACCGATGCGCTCACCTCTTCCGCCCAGCACTATGACGATGCGCTTCACAAGGCCTGGTCCAAGGGTGTTCCAGCGAGCACCCTGCAGGATCTCAACCACAAGTTGATGCAAAGCGAGCACGACCTGACCACGCAAGAGGGACTTCTTCGCCGAGGCTGGTACAGGCACATGATCTACGCGCCGGGCGTCTATTCGGGGTACGGCGCGAAAACGATTCCCGGCGTGCGCGAAGCCATCGAGCAGAAGAATTGGGGCGAGGCCAATGCGGAAATCCGAAGGATCGCTGCCGTGCTGAACGGCGAAACTGCTCTCATCGACTCCGCCACCGGAGAATTGGAGCGACTACAGCACTAGGCGCGTTGTTCCTTCGCGCCGGTGCGCGTCTTCATTACAAAGAGCAATTTGCTGGAAGCCCGGGTGACGTTTCACGCCTCGAATCAATACGTTCGGCTCCTTTCTCCCCAGCCTTTGGTCGTCGAGTAACCAAATCTTTTCGGGTTGAGGAGCCGACACGGTTATGCAAGCAATTGCGAATCTAGCCGGGTAAATATCCGCTCACCCGACGGATCGAGCACTAGGCACTCGCCGACGATTTGGCCGTCGCGTTCAGCACCGGTGGGTTCGCGCCTTTGATCACGAGCCACGCCATGATCGCCAATTCCCCTAAGAGGGCGGGGAAGGAGATGTTGAACACCGTTTCCTGGTATCGCGGCAACAGTTCGCCCGTAATGCTGATGATCACGTAGGCGAAGCCGTTGATGGCGAGCCAGACGCCCAGGAACCGCGGCAGGAAACGCGACTTGTACACAAGTACCGCTAGCGGGAGTAGCCAGACTCCCCAAAGGATTTCGGCGGCAGTGTTTTGATGATCGCGCAGGGTGAGGAATAGCATGGCCAGCGCGTCCCGCTGGGGTTTGTCGAATACGGACAGGAAACCGGCTCCGCGCGCCACCATTAGGGCGCCAGCATCGCTCACCACACCGATGAAGTCGATGACGGCTGGGATTCCGCCGAAAATCACCATCAGCACGGCGAGGTTCTGGTCCACTCCCTTGAATAGTCGGTACAACGCCAGCAGGAGCAGGATCGAGATCACGCCGCAGACCAAGTCGCCCACGATGCCAAGCCGGAAGAGCCGCTCGTGAGCGACGATGTTGTTGACCGTTGCGGTCGCGTTCCCGTGCACGAATAGTTTGTTGGGAATATACATGAGGCGCAGCGGGGCGATGACACTCAGGAGCAGGTACCAGATTCCGGCCACCCGCCCTGGATTTCGGGTCGTGGTCATGTTCCCTCCGTCGTGGATCGGGTCTAGCCCCCCAAACTGGGAATCGTTATCTCACACAAGCCGGCAAACAGGCCAGTGCTTGCTTCCGGCGGTTACCGGACGAGTTCGTAGCCGGAAGCCGCGGATTTACGCCGGGCGACACGCCTTGGAAATGAATCCCCGTCTGGTTCTGGTTGGCGTGCGGCTGAAAGTGCGGAGAGCGCTTGCGCCGCAGCCGCAATCTCCGCTTCGCTCTCGGGCTCATTATCGAGCAGGCCGAAAGCGTCACGCCCAC
>DATLWP010000192.1:0-6600 GCA_035576265.1 Candidatus Polarisedimenticolia bacterium | reverse complement strand
GCGATCGCTGCCGATCGCGAAGCCGATTCCTTTGATGCCGGAGGGTCCGCCGAGAAGCTCGACGAGGCCGTCGTAACGTCCGCCGCCGCACACGGCGTTCTGCGAGCCGAGACCCGCGGCGGTGACTTCGAACGTGGTGCGCGTGTAGTAGTCGAGGCCGCGGACCAAGCGCCAGCTTTCTTCGTACGCGATTCCGCGCAGCTTGAGTTCGTCCTGCAGCTTCGCGAAATGCTCGCCGCATGCAGCGCAAAGATGATCGGAGATGCGCGGAAGCTTTTCGATCACCGGCTGCTCTTCGGGCAATTTGGAATCGAGGACGCGCAACGGATTGGTTTCGATGCGGCGCTGCGAGTCTTCCTTGAGGCTCGATTTTACTTTGCGCAGCTCTTCGCGCAGCAGCTCGACGTATTTCGGGCGGCATTCCTTGCACCCAATGGAATTGATGAATAGAGTCGTGCGCTTCAGGCCCACGCGATGGAAGAACTCGATCAGCATCTCGATCACTTCCGCGTCGATGGCAGGCGCGTCCGAAGGGCCGAGCACCTCGGCGCCGACCTGGTAGAACTGGCGATAGCGTCCCTTCTGCGGGCGCTCGCGGCGAAACATGGGGCCGACGTAGTAGAGCTTTTGGTTCCCCGGCAGCGTGTGCATGCCGTGCTCGATGAAGGACCGCACGACGCTCGCCGTAGCTTCCGGCCTCAAGGTGAGCGAATCACCGAGAACAAGTTTGTGAAGCGCATCGAGGAAACGGAGAAGCGCCGGAGCTCCCTCGCGGTCGATTTTCTGACACTCCTCATGCAGGCGGAGGACCTCGGCTTCGTTGGCCGGGGTGCGAGGGATCCGGCCGTGGTGCCACGAGTCGGCAACCGCCTCGTCGATGCGAATTACGTCAACCAGGGAGAGCGGAGTCGCGACGCGGAACTGTTCGCGGTCCTCGAACGTGTACATCTCCTTGGAAACAACGTCTGTATCCGCGCCGATGGAACGGGCGAAAAGCGTAGTCTCCTCGAAAATAGGCGGACGGATTTCGCGGAAATTGTACGACTCGAAGACCTCGCGGGCCGTCTGCTCGAACCAACTCCACAAGGAGGAATCGGGAGGCAGGATGTCCCGCGTTCCTCGGATTGCCTTGAATTGACGTTTTTCGGTCATTCTCGGAGGTTGTTGGGCGAATTGGTCACCAACCATACTAGCAGCCAGGGATGCCGATGCAAGCAGGTCCGCCGATAGCCAAGCGGAAGCGACGCGGCCGTGGCTTCAACGGGAGTTCTCGGCGTCGTGCAACTCCTTGAACCTAACGTAATGCTCTGCGGCCACCGCGATGTGCTTGCGTTCGGCTTCGGTGACTGGGCGGCAAACCTTGCCCGGCGAGCCCATCACCATGCTGCCGGGTGGGATTTCCGCACCGGGAGGAAGGAGCGTGCCCGCCGCGATGATGCTGCCGGAGCCGACTTTCGAGCCGTTGAGGAGAATACTGCCGATGCCGATCAGGCAGTCCGACTCGACCGTGCAGCCGTGAAGCATGACGCCGTGGCCGACCGTGACGTTGTCGCCCACGGAGAGATCGAACTCGTCCTGCTGCACGTGGAGCACGCAGCCGTCCTGAATGCTGGTGCGCGCGCCGATGCGGATCGAGCCGCAGTCGCCGCGCACGACGGCGCAGGGCCAGATGCTCGAATCTTCGCCGATGACCACGTCGCCGATCACGACGGCCTGCGGATCGACATAAGCCCCAGCGCCAATTTTCGGCGTGCACCCACGATAGCTGCGAATCAAGGCAATCTCCTTGGGGCGCGACACGGCCACAGAAACGTCCACTCCGCGCGCGATAAACGGCCAAGTTAACACACGCTTCACAGAGTGACAAGGCAGGCCTGTCCGACCTTCCGAATGCTTCCTGCGGTTGAATCCCTTGTCGTCCGGCTCATGTCGTGCCACTCATCGGAAAGATCGATCTCTGCCATCAGAAAGTTGCATTTGTCGGACGCACACTTGCGTTGGAACATGAGAGATAATGTACAGAGGCCTTCCAGCAGCGGCCCCGGGGGGAATCGTCGGTCACGCCGTACGGTACAGTCCGGCGCAAATATCCATGGATGTCGAGTTCGCACAGCTTTCCGACCGCGGAAAGGTCCGCGAGGGAAACGAGGACTATCTAGGGTACGTACAGCCCGCCTCCCCGGCGGAGGTTCGCGCGCGCGGCTGGCTATTTGCCCTCGCTGATGGAGTAGGAGGGCATGACTTCGGCGAGGTAGCCTCGCACACGGCGGTCGAAAGCGTACTAGCCGGCTTTCGGGAAGCCGCGCCGGGAGAGCCCCACACGATCCTGCTGCCCAATTTAATGCAGGCAGCGAATGCGCGGGTGGTCGAGATGGGCCGGGCCGCCAGCCCCACCGGGCCCGCGATGGCGACCACGATGGTGGCCTGCACCTTGCGGCACGATCGCGTGGTCGTGGCTCACGTTGGCGATTCGCGCTGCTACCTGATCCGCCGAGGCGGGGCCCGCTTGCTCACTCGCGATCACACCGTGGCGAACGAGCAGGTGCGCCTGGGACTGATGTCGTCGCAGGAAGCCGCCGACTCCGCCACGCGCCACATGCTGAGCCGTTCGCTCGGAAGCGCGCTGTCGGTCAACGTCGAAGTCAACGAACACCTGGTGCTTGCCGGGGACGTGCTCGTGCTTTGTTCGGACGGTTTGCACGGCGCGGTGACTGCCTCGGAACTCGCAGCAATCACCAGCGCAGCGGACGACCTGGAAACCGCGGCGCACAGCTTAGTAGATATTGCCAACCAGCGGGACGGCAGTGATAATATCAGCCTGCAAGTCGTGCGCGTTCGCGCCGTCGAACGCGTCGGCATGTACCGCGGGCGGCCCTACCGGCTCCCCTAATTCTGGGTTTGCTGCCGGTCTTTTTTGCCACACACTGACGAGGATTGTCGTCCATCCAACCCGGCGACCAACTCGACCACTACACGATTGACGCCGTCGCTGCCCGCAGCGGCATGGCCACCATTTTTCGCGCCACGGACGTTCGCTCGGGCCGCCAGGTCGCCATCAAAGTTCCACACCCCGAGATGGAAAACGACCCGGTCTTCTTCAATCGCTTTCACCGCGAAGAGGAGATCGGAAGGCTCCTGGACCATCCGGGCATCATGAAGGTCTTCGACGACGAAAAACGCAGCCAGGTCTACATGGTCATGGAGTGGGCCGAGGGGCGGCTGCTGCGTCAAATCCTCACAGAGCAAAAGAAACTTCCCGTCGAACGCGCCGTAAGGATCGCCGTCGGCATCTGCGATGCGCTCGCTTACATTCATGGCCGCGGGATCGTGCATCGCGATCTGAAGCCCGAAAACATCATGGTAGATGCCGATGACCGCATCAAGATTATAGATTTCGGCATCGCCGGGCGAACGGGAGCGCGGCGGCTGACGTTTGCCAAGCTGTCGCACGTGATGGGAACGCCCGATTACATCTCGCCCGAACAGGTCAAGGGAAAGCGCGGCGACGCCCGCAGCGACATTTACGCCCTCGGCGTGATGCTCTACGAGATGCTGACAGGCAAGGCTCCCTTTCAGGGGCCCAATCCCTTCGCCATCATGAACGACCGGCTGCTCAACAATCCCGTGCCACCGCGCGAAATCGAACCCGCGATTTCGCCTCAGTTGCAGGAAATCGTCTACCGCGCCCTGGAACGCGACCCCAAGAATCGCTATGCCAACGCCCGCGAGTTCGCGGGAGACCTCGAGCACCAGGATCAAGTGGGAGTGGCCGAGCGCCCCGAGTTGCGCGATTGGAGAAGACGCCGGACACCGAGGGGCAGAAGAGTCCTCGCATACATCCTGCTGGCGCTGATCCCCGTGATTATTTTCGGCTTGCTGCTCTACTTCGCAAAGCGCTGAACTTTTTCGCGCCTGTGGTCGCGCATGCCGGACGTGAATCGGAATCGCCCGTTGCAGCCGCACGCCGCGCGCTCCTAGCTCCGTATCGACGAAATTCCCAAAGATCTGCCCCGAATGTCGCAACCACCAGCAGCTCACGCGGTCGCGTGCAGTCCCGTCGTGCAGCCAAACGAGCGCCAGCAGAGTCAGCACCCGAGTGACTGCGCTGCGCGAGGTGTTGCCGTGCAAGTGGGCAAGCGCTTCCTAAACCCATGCCGCGAATATTCTGATGCTTCCCATAGATTTAATGAGTTGGATTATTCGACTCGCGGCCTGTACCGTGACTGCACGGAATCCGCGTGGATGCAGACTCCGCGAACTCACGGATAACAGATGTGAGCGCGGCAGGGAGGGAGAGGAAAACCACATGAAACGCACTACGAGTCGTCTTTCTAGGTGGGGCACGGCCATATTGGCGGTGGGATTCGCGGCCGCGCTGGCGCCGATGTCGAGAGCGGGTGATCCGCCTGCGTCGGCCGCAGCGCAGCCGGCGCCTGCATCGTCCGCACCTGCGGATACGCAGCAGCGACTGCAGGAGCTTGAAAAACAGGTGGAGCTGCTTCAACAGGAGATCGCGTCTCTCAAAGACAGCGAGACGCCGGGCATGAAGACGGCCGCCTATGTTCAGCCGGCCGCAAGCGCAAGTGCACCCATGGCGCCTGCTCCCGATGACAAGGTAACTCTCGGGAGCCTGCTCGGCTCGACGACCTTCAGCGGATTCGTCGACGCCTACTACGGCTTCAATGCCAACCATCCGTTCGATAACACCAGCGGGCTGCGCTATTTCGATGGGAAGACGAATGCGTTCAGCTTAAACATGGCTGAACTGATCATGGACCACGCGCCCGACGCTTCTTCCAGCGAAAGCCGATTCGGATTTCACGTGGCGGCTGGATACGGTCAAGCGGCCAACATCGTGAATGGCAGCGACATTGCCTCAGACGGCAGCAACTTCTACGTCAAGGAAGCCTACGGCTCTTACCTGGCGCCAGTCGGCAAGGGCTTGCAGATCGACGTCGGAAAGTTCGTCACGGCGATGGGCAATGAAGTGATCGAAACCAATGCGAACTGGAACTACTCGCGCAGTATTCTCTTCTACTACGCGATCCCCTATTTCCATTTCGGGGCACGGGCCACCTACGCTTTCAACGACAAGTGGAAAGTCGTTGGCCTGCTCGTCAACGGCTGGAACAACTCGTTCATCCAGCACGGTGTTGCGGGATTAGACCCTGCTGACCAACCATTCACCGGACAAAGCTCCGGGCTGACCTACCACGGACAGGTAATTTGGACTCCTACGCCGAAGTGGTCCGTCACGACGATGTGGATGGCCGGACCGGTGATCGACGCGCACAACACCAACGCCGCAGGGAACCTGTACACGGTAACCGACTGGAAACAACTCTCCGACACCATCATCGCGTATACACCCAACTCAAAATGGGCTTTCGCGATTGACGGCGATTACGGGTTCGGCCCCCGCTACTATGCTTGCGCGGAAGGCGAAGGCTGCGTTGAGAGCCCGGCGACCAAGTGGTGGGGTACTGCGGGTTACGCGAAATACAACTTCAGTCCCAAGAGCTACCTCGCGGCTCGCTACGAGTATTATGCCGACCCGCAGGGCTATACCGGACTCGGCGCAGACCACGCTCAGGAAATGACTGGAACCTACAGTTACAATCTGACGAGTGGTCTGCAGGTGCGGGCGGAGTATCGGTACGACTTCGCGAGCTCGCCCATCTTTCTGAAGAAAAGCAGTTCGTTCGTGAAGGAACAGAGCACCGCGACGCTCGGCTTCATCTACTCGTTTAACAGCCCAGCGAAATAGTCCACGCGACCGGCTCCGGTGCGACGGAGCCGCAGTCGAGTCGCTGAACAAACGGCCGCCCGGCAACCCCTGCCGGGCGGTCGTACTATTTGTGGAGGCAGGGGCCGATCTTGAATCGAACGTGCAAACGGAATCTCTGCAATTGAGTTAGCGCTCGGCTCAACGATCCGCAGGGTCGCGTCCGGGTCGCCGTCATCCCCCGCGCGGCGACCCGGCACCCGCGTGACGCATCCCGCCTGCCGGCACCGTCGTCCGTCACAGCCGAGCTAGGATTGCCCGGCCGTGATCATCCTGCACCAAAATCAGCCGTGCCTTCACTCTCGGAACGACGCTGTTCTCTCTGGTGATTTCTGCAAGCGTTTTCGTCCTTGCTGCGAGAGCGGCGCGTCCCTCTGCCAAGGCCTGTTCGTAAGGCACGTACGAGGAGGGCACGAAGTCCGCCCCACCGCTCACAGCACGCACCTCGAACTGAGCTGGGGGTACACTCGGGAGCGTGTGAAAGGATACGTGGCCAAGGCTGCCGCCGCCGAGCGAGGTACCGAAGTATTGCGCGTGCGCTGGCACGGCAAACCACAGAATCAGGACCGCGACACCAAGAATCCGCTTCATAACTGTCAGCTCCCGAGAAAATATTCCGGCAGACGCCGGCTCCATGAGACAGCGCAATTGCGCTGCCAGTACGTTCCTCCACCTATCTTCCTACTATTCAGAGGATTGGATTGGCCGCCAGCTGTGCAGCGCGGAATTCAATTCCGCGCCTTACGGAATGTGCGTGCGCTTTTGTGCACCGGAATGGAGTTCCGCTTGGAATGGAGTACCAGAACTACTGGAGC
>DATLWP010000191.1:0-14678 GCA_035576265.1 Candidatus Polarisedimenticolia bacterium | reverse complement strand
CGAAAGGGCTGGACACGTTCCGTGTTCTGGGGCCGAAGACGGTAGCCTACCTGGACTTGACCGGCAGCGGAATCGAGACGGTGGCGCACGTGAAGGAAAACGGCCGGATCGTTTTGATGTTCTGCGCTCTTCAGGGGCCGCCCAAGATTGTCCGCCTGCACGGACAAGGCAGAGTTGTCGAGCCGCACGATCCGGAATTTCCCCGCCTGCAAATCCACTTCTCGGAGCTCGCAGGCATCCGGTCCATCATCGTCGTCGAACTTGCCGACATTGCGGACTCCTGCGGATTCGGTGTGCCTCTTTTCCAATATCGAGGACAACGCGAGCAGCACGGCGCATGGGCTCGCAAGATAGGTCCGGAAGCAATCAGAACTTATCAGCGAGACAACAATCAGCGCAGCCGCGATGGCCTTCCTGGATTATCCGGGTAGGTCTCTACAGCTCGAAGGGGCCGAGAGGCGTGCGCTGGCTGGCGATGTGGAGCGAGCCGCGGAAGCCGTACTCGCCGGGGCGGCTCGCCAACGCTTGCTCGGCGGAGATCTGCGCGATGTCCGGCGTGTTGTTTTGTTCGGAGAGGTGCGCGAGGACGAGATGCCGCGCGCGGGCGTCGAAAACCTCGGAGTCAGCAAGGAATTCGCTGACGACGTTGTTCGAAAGATGTCCGGTGCGGCTCATCACGCGCTGTTTGATGTACCACGGGTACGGGCCGACCTTGAGCATCTCCAGATCGTGGTTCGATTCGAGGATCAGGAAATCGGCCTCGCGCAGGTGTTGCTTCACCAGCTCGGGGAGATAGCCGAGGTCGGTGGCGATGGCGACCTTCGTGCCGTTCGTGCGGAAGGCGTAGCCGACCGGATCGGCGGCGTCGTGCGGAATGGCGAAGGGATTGATTTCGATGTCGCCGATCTCGAAGCGCTCGCCCGCGCGGATGTATTCGATGCGCTCCATCTTCTGGAACGGGCCGTCCGGGTACATCTTCAGGATTTCGCGGTGCGTCGGCTCGGTGAGGTAGGCGGGACAATTCCACTCGCGCGCCATCTGCGCCAGGCCGCTCGAATGGTCGGAGTGCTCGTGGGTGACGAGGATGGCGTCCACGCGCTCCGGGCGCGCCCGGCCGAGCGCCGCAAAGCGCCGCAGCGTCTCTTTCTTCCCCAAGCCGGCGTCGATGAGGAGAGTGGTGTGCTCGGTTTCGAGCAACGTCGAGTTGCCCGTGCTGCCTGAAGCCAGGATGGATATCCGGAACGAGATGCGGCCCTCTCCGCGCCCTTCTCTCGTCGGGGCTTGCAGGATGATGACAAAGTGCCGCTACGGCGTCAAAGGAAAAAGGAAGCCACGGAGAAATGGAGGCGCCGAGATCGCGAGGGAAAGGAGAGGGTCGGCTCTTCTGTGCTTCTAGAACGCGAGGTGGTCGCGGGTAAGGTTAAAGCCGTTGAGGTTGCCGACCACGCTGGCGGCAAGGCGATCGGGCTGGAAGAATTCGCGGGCGATCTGCTGCACTTCCTCTGCGGTGACGCTTTCGAGCATGGCGATCAGGTCTGCGGGCGTAAAGTGGCGGTTGAAATAGATGTGATATCGGGCGAGGCTGGTCATGCGCTGGCCGGAACTTTCGAGCGCCAGGAGCGTCGCGCCCTTGAGATGGTCCTTCGCGCGCCGCATCTCTTCCGCGTCGAGCGGCTCGTCCTTGAGGCGGCGGAACTCCTCGAGCACCGAGCGCACGACCTGCCCGGCGGTTTCGAGCGATGTGCCGGCATAGACCGAAAGCATACCCGTGTCGCGATATGAATTCATCTCGCTGAAAATGGCGTAGGCCAGGCCCTGGCGTTCGCGGATGTTCTGAAACAGGCGCGAGGACATTCCTCCACCAAGGATGTTGTTGAGCACGGACACGGCGAAGCGGCGGCGGTCCGTCATGGGCAGCGCCGGGACACCCAGGCATATGTGGACCTGCTCGAGCTCGCGCTTGGTGCGCAGGGTGATATGCGGGGCGGGCTCCGGCGCCGGATCGTCGAAATCGTCTGCGGCAGGGGCGAGATGCGCGAAGCGCTCGGAGACGAGGTCGAGCAGCTGCGCGTGCGCAAGATTGCCCGCTGCCGTGATCACCAGATGATTCGGCGCGTAGCTGCACCGAAACCACGATTGCAGGGTCTCGCGGGTGAAGCTCGACACCGTCTCGGGCGTGCCTAGGATGGGGCGTCCCAGCGCGTGCGTGCGCCAGAAATTCTGCGTGTAGAGTTCGTGGACGAGATCTTCCGGATTGTCCTGCGTCATGCGGATTTCTTCGAGCACCACCGACTGTTCGCGGGCGATGTCTTCTTCGGCGAATTTCGGCTCGAGGACCAGATCGGCAAGGACGTCGAAAACTTGCGGAAGATGCTCGCCCAAAATGCGCGCGTTGAAGCAGACCATTTCCTTGGACGTGAACGCGTCGAGCATGCCGCCGACCCGATCGACTTCGCGGGCGATGTCCTCGGCGGTGCGCCGCGCCGTGCCTTTGAACACCATGTGCTCGATAAAATGCGAGATGCCGTTGAGCGCGGGCGGCTCGCGGCGCGAACCCGTCCGCAGCCAGATGCCCACGGAAACCGAATGGACGTGCTCCATCGACTCGGTGAGGATCGCCAGGCCGTTGGGCAGAATCGCCTTCTGCACGTTGTGGGCTGTGTCGGACATCTGGTTCCTTATTGTCGCACGCGGCCATGGCGTTGTCATTCCGCTTCGAGCCGCGGCTCAGGCGCGTGCTGGGCAGGTCGAGAAGTTCCTTGACTAAAGTCACTGTCCCGTCTAGGTTTACGTGCCAAGAAGACAACCTGGAGGCATCATGCCGAGCCCAGATCTCGGAATCTATCCCACGATTCCTCCGCAGCGTGTCGACAAGAACGGGTTGAGCATACGCGAAGACGTCCTCTATACAGACGCGAAAGGCCGCGCCAAGAACAGTCTCCGCAAACGGGCGGAAGGCGTCATGGAAGACTTGGGCGACGTGCTACGACGGGTTCTCGAGCCGAACGAAACGATCTTCTATATCGGCGCGGCGCAAGCGATGCCCACTTTCGCGGCGCAGTTCTTTGGCGGTGGATGGCACATATATTCGCTGCCCCGCACCCTCTTGTTCATTACGGAGCGCCGCATCGTCGCCCTGCGAGTGCGGAAGCGCTTGAGTCGCTGGGCGTGGGACCGCGGAATTCGGAGCGTGCGCTGGGGAGATATGCAGGATACGGCTCCGGGCGGATTCCTCACCCGTTACCTGACTCTCAAATTCCGGAACGGAGAAAAACAGGCATACTGGCGATTCGCGTCGGGCGACTTGAGGAAGATCAGACTGCTGATCGACGCTCTGCGGCCACACGGTTCGGGCGAGACGACCGCTGCAGGCGCGATGGTGTCGCTGTGCCCGGCTTGCTTTGCGACCCTTGTTCCCAAGACGTATCAGTGCCAGAGCTGCGGATTGCAGTTCAAGGACGAAAAAACGCTACTGCGGCGCGGAATCTTGATTCCGGGAGGCGCGTCGTTTTACGTGGGAGCCACGGCGCTCGGCGTCGTCCGGTCCATTGGCGAATCCATTTTTCTATTGATCGTGCTGGTCTTGCTCATGGGAACAATCGCACCGCCGGGAGGCCCGAAAGACACGGCCGGTGAATTCGCCGGGGCGCTGTTTGTGTTGGGCCTTCTGGTCTTGGACAAAAGCGTAGCGATTGCCTATTCCCGGCCCCAGATTCGCGATTTTCTGCCGGTCAAGTGAGGCTCGCGCCGGCGTCGGCCTTCGCAGCGCGTGCTATTATGAGAGCAAGATGTCTCCGCTAGCCGCAAATTCCACTGTAAACGTGCTCGGAAAATCCGCCGCAGAGCTGCGCGCGTTCTTGGAATCGCTCGGCGAGCCAGGCTATCGCGGGGCGCAGATCTATCACGCGCTCTACGCCGAGCGGGAATTCGATTTCGCGGCGATGACGAATCTGCCGTCGGCCCTGCGCGAGCGTCTGGCGCGCGAAGCCTCGATCGCGCTGCCGCAGATCGCGCGCCGGTATCGCTCTTCGGACGGCACGGTGCGCTACGTCCTTGCGCTTGGACAGGAAGACTCCTCGGCGGGCGAGCGGCCGGTAAACGTCGAAACCGTTTTCATGCCGGAGGAAAACCGGCAGACGATCTGCATCTCGGCTCAAGCGGGCTGCGCGGTGGATTGCCGGTTTTGCCTGACGGCGACACTGGGGCTGGTGTGCAACCTCACGGCGGGCGAGATTGTGGGAGAGGTGCTGGTCGCGCTCGAAGACAATCGCGCGACGCTGAAACCGCAGACGAACGTCGTGCTGATGGGCCAGGGCGAGCCGCTGCTCAATTACGACGCGGTGATGGCCTCGCTGCGCATCCTGCTCGATCCGAATGGAGTGGCGATTTCTCCGAGGCATGCGGCGCTTTCGACGAGCGGGATCGTCCCGGGAATCGAGCGGTTGGCCCAAGAAAAAGTGCGGCCGCAGCTGGCGATTTCGCTCAACGCATCGTCGAACGAGCAGCGCGACCAGATCATGCCGATCAATCGCAAGTATCCGCTCGAAAAACTCTTGGAAGCGTGCCGGAAATATCCGCTGAGGCCGCGGGAATGGCTGCTGTTCGAGTACGTTCTGCTCGGAGGATTCAACGATTCGCCCGAAGATGCGCGGCGCGTCGTGAAATTGCTGGGGAATTTGCGTGCCAAGGTAAATCTGATTCCGTGGAATCCCGGCGCGCTGCCGTTCAAGCGGCCGGACGCGGCGCGCGTCCAAGACTTTCAGAGGATCCTCATGGACAAGGGCGTGCTCGCGTTCGTGCGCGATTCGCGAGGCCAGGACGTGATGGCCGCCTGCGGGCAATTGGCCCTGGCCGAATCCGCAGCATCATCCGTGCCTTCGTAGAGAGATCCGGCAAGGCCAGATTCTGTCCCGCACTCACGAGAGCCGGCAAGATGCCGGCGCTACACGATTCCTATCGCGGCCATCAGGCGGCCGGTCGAGCGCTCGCGGCGATAGCTGAAGAAAAGGTCCGGGCGGCAAGACGTGCAGTAGCCGGAGGATGAAATTCGTCGCTGCGGGACACCCGCATCAGCGAGGATCGAGCGATTGGCGGCGAGGAGGTCGAGTTGCACGCGCGGCAGCGGAGGCGGGTGGCCCGGCGGCATCATCGTGAGCCATGGCAGCCAGTTGGGATCGTTCTCGCCGGAGGCCAGCGCGTCGAAAGGCCCGTCGAACCAGTCGCGTGCATTCGAAAATTGCGCGTGGAAGTCCCGCACGACGTCGGAGCCGACTTCGTAGCAGCAGCGAGCGATGCCCGGGCCGAGCGCGGCGACCACGTCTTCGGGCCGCGTGCCGAACTCCATCTGCATGCGGCCGAGGGTTTTCGCGGCGATGCGGCGCACTGTGCCGCGCCAGCCGGCGTGAATCGCGGCGACGGCGCGCTGCTTTGTATCGGCGAGGAGAATGGGAATGCAGTCGGCGGTTTGCACGGCGAGCAGAACGCCGGGCTCGCGAGTGAAGAGCGCATCGCCCTGCGGCGGCTGGTCGGCCGACAGCGGAGAATCCACGCGGCGCACGATGTCCGAATGAATCTGGCGCAGGGTGACGACGCGCAATCGATCCGCGCCGATGGCGTGGAAGAATTTTTTGCGGTTCTCGAGGACACGTTCGCGCGAGTCCCAATCGGTGAACCCGAGATTCAGCACACGCTCGCCGGCGTTCCGCCCGTGGCGCGCGTTCTCGCCGTGCCCAGCCGCGAACTCGCTCGCGCCGCCGGGACGCGTGCTGAATCCGTGCACGAGCCAGCCGAGCCGGGCGAGCGGCGGCGCCTCGAGCACCCGCAAGCCGCCCACGCTCCGCAGCTTCCACGGTGAGAGGGTGCTGGCAGCGCGACGGCGCGTCGGTGACGCTTTCTTCTTGGCGATGGTGGACCTCACTGTCGTTCCTTCAGTTTGCCGGGCCATCTCGGCGCGTTTCGATTATATAATCGCCGAAATTCGCGCGGGCAAGATGTACGGGAGGCCGAGTGATCGTCGGGCTGGGAATGGACATCGCGGAAGTCGACCGGATCGAAGCGGCCATCACGCGCTACGGCGCGGCGTTTATCGAGCGGCTGTTCACACCCGGGGAAGCCGCCTACTGCGAACGCTACAAGAACCGGTTCGAGCGCTACGCCGCGCGGTTTGCCGCGAAGGAAGCGGCGATGAAAGCGCTCGGCACCGGCTGGCGGCACGGAGTGCGCTGGCGCGACATCGAAGTGACACGCGAGGGAAGCGGCAAACCCGGCCTGCGCCTGGAAGGCGTGGCGCGCGAGTTCGCCGACCGCCTCGGCGTCAGGAACATCGCACTTACGATCACCCACAGCGGAAACCTCGCCCTCGCCCAGGTGATTTTCGAGAGCTAATCGCCTAAGCCGTGACGCGAACGTCGCACCATTCGTTCGCGGGACGGCGCCCGGAGACGCGCAGCTTGAGGTAATTCCCCGTAAGAGCTTCCGTCCAGTTGTCCCCACCGCGATTGAGCGTGAGCGCGCGCAGGGTGCGTCCCGCTTGCGAGCGGCGGAAGGCGGCGGATTTCTCCTGCGCCAGGGCTCGCAGAGCGCGGGCGCGCTCGCGTATGGTCGCGTGCGGAACGGGATCACCGGGCGCAGCCGTCGCGGTTCCCGGACGCGGGGAAAACGAAAACACGTGCAAGTACGTGAAGGGCAGCCGCTCGATAAGTGCGGAGGTGGCCCGAAAATCCGCCTCCGATTCGCCGGGAAATCCCACAATCACGTCCGCGCCGATCGCGGCATCCGGCAGCAAACGGCGGATGAGTTGCACGCGCTCGGCGTAGTGCTCGGTGCGGTACCAACGATGCATGGCCCGCAGGATGCGATCGGAGCCGGATTGCAGCGGGACGTGAAAATGCGGCGCCAGGCGCTCGTTGCCGGCCACGAGAGCGACGAAGTCTTCGGTGACATCCTGCGGCTCGATGGAGCTGAAGCGAATCTGCTCGATCCCGGTTTCGTCGAGAATTCTCCGCACGACCGCAGCGATCTCGGCGCGAGGCGTGAAGTCGCGGCCGTAGCTTCCCAGGTTGATTCCGCTCAACACGATTTCCCTGGCGCCCTCGGTCGCGAGTTTTCGCGCCTGTTCGACCACGACATCCGGCGGCAGGCTGCGGCTGCGCCCGCGAACAAAAGGAATCACGCAATAGGAGCAGCGATTGTTGCAGCCATCCTGAATCTTCAGGATGGGCCGCGTCCGATCACTCGATTCCGCGAGGCCACCAGCCGCCTGCACGACGGTTTGCGCGAAGATGTCGCCCGTGAGAATTTTTGCGGGGCCGCGCGCGAGTGAGAATGGGTCGTCGAGCTGGGAGAGCGGCACGAAATGCGGGACGGGCGCGGCTTCCGAGCCAAACCGCGCGGCCGGCGCCAGAAGTCCACGAACGAGGCCCGGAATCTCCGCCTGGTGCGAGTTTCCAATCACCCAGGTGACGCCATCAAGCGCGGCAAGTTCCTCGGGAGCCCGCTGCGCGTAGCAACCGGTGACGATGATGCGCGCCGCGGGATTCGCGCGGCGAATCTTTCGCACCGCTTCGCGCGCTTGGCAATCGGCGGCTGCCGTGACGGTGCAGGTATTCAGCACCACGACGTCCGCGGACGCTTGCTCGTCCGCAAGCGCCAGCCCGCTCGCAAGCAGTTCGCGGCGGAGCGCCGAGGCGTCCGCTTCCGTGGCGCGGCAGCCGAAATTTTCGATGGAGAAAGTCGCCATGGGGTCTGCGGCCGCTTCAGGCGATCGCGCCAGAAAGCGTGCATCAAATTATAACAATGAATCTCGGGAGCCTATCGGGATTTGGGACGTCAGAGAGACGGGCGGATTGCGTGTGTTGCCGTGCTGCAAAGTCCCGCTTGCCGGTCCAATCCCACCCGCTACGCGCCGAAGTTACGGCGCTGGTAGCACAACAGGATCAAATCGGCCCGCCGGCGGACGCCGAACTTGGCGAGGAGGTTCGAGACGTGAAACTTGACCGTCCGTTCGGAGATATTCAGGCGGTCGGCAACTTCCTTGTTGGCTAGGTTCTCGAGCAGGCCGGTAAGCACTTCCTGCTCGCGACGGCTGAGGTCGCTTGAAGAGTCCGCACGCAGGCGGCGCCCCTGGGTGGTGCTCAAGATGGAGTCCACGAAGCGGGAAAGCACAGGACGCGGCACCCAGATGCCTCCGGCGGCGACTTGGGGTAGCGCGCGCGGGAGCTGTTCGCGGGCTTCGGCGTAGGTCAGGATCCCCTTCACGCCCTGTCGGAGCAAGGCGTAGCTCTCGGCCTCTTTGAGCTTGTCTCCCACCACCAGCAAGCGCGCGCTCGAGTAACGATCCAGAATATTGCTCAGCAGCGCTCCGGTAGCCTGGCGGGCGGCGTGGGCGTCGACGACATACACGGACGCCCGCGGCACCTCGAGGTTGCGCAGGTCCGGTGCCAACAGCGAGTCGAGCTGTCTGGACGATATGTGAAAGCCTGAATCTTCGAGCAAACGATGGAACTCGTCCAAAACCATCGGATGCGGCGAGAGAAGACAGACCCTCAGACTCGATTTGCCGTTCGCCTTACTCATCCTGGAATCAGGCTAGCCCAATTGATGTGCAGGGGCAAGGCAGTCGGAAGCGGTGATTTCATACAAGGTACGGGGATGGGGGATCAGGATTCTGCACTTGCTGGGCCGAGGGATAAGCGCCCCTGGCTCGTCGCCCCCGCCTCCCCGGCACGGTGTGGGAGGACGTAACGAGGGATCAATCGGCCCGCGCCGGCGTGTTCGTGGGAAATTCCGCTTCGGTTTCCAAGCTTCTCTGCGGGCGCTTGGCCGGGAGGCCCGCCTGGCGAACCTTGTAAAGCAGGGCGCGGTAGCTGATCTTCAACACTTCGGCGGCCTTGCGGCGGTTCCAGTGGTTGGCCTGCAAAACCTTTAGAATCACATCGCGCTCCATCCGCCGCGTGACCTGTTGGGCGATGTGTTTGAGAGGGATATTTCCGCCTTCAGTCGGCTCGTAAGCGAAATTGATCGGCGCCTTTTCCGGGCGCTCGGCGTAGAACGCTTCTTCCGAGCCCAGCACGACGTAGCGGGCCATGCAGTTTTCCAGCTCCCGCACGTTGCCCGGCCAATCCCGCTGTTGCAGCACGTAAACGGTCTCTTTCGAGAGCGGAGCTGCATCACGCTGAAAGCGGCGATTGAACTGCTGGCGAAGGTATGCCACCAAATCGGGGATGTCCTCGCGGCGGTCCCGGAGCGCAGGCAGATGAATGCTGATCACGTTGACGCGGTAGAAAAGATCCGCGCGAAAACGACCCTCTTCGATTTCCTGCTGCAGCTGGCGATTCGTCGCGCAGATCACGCGCGCGTCCATGCGCTTTTCTTCATGGTCCCCGATACGCGTGAAATGGCCGTCCTGGAGAACATGAAGCAGCTTCGCTTGCAGGCTTGCATCGAGCTCGGCGATCTCGTCCATGAACAGCGTTCCGCCCTGCGCCATTTCCATGCGGCCCGGCTTGGGTGCGTGGGCCCCGGTGAACGCGCCCTTTTGAAAGCCGAACAACTCGCTTTCGAGCAGGGTGCCCGGAATCGCAGGGCAATTGACCTTCACAAACGGGCCGTTGCGCCAGGGCGACCGGTCATGGATGAAGTGCGCCAAAATCTCTTTCCCGGTGCCGCTTTCTCCGAGGATCAAGATGGGCACGTTCAGGCCGGCGGCACGGTCCAACTTCCGGCGTACTTCCTGCATTGATTGGGAGGGCCCGAAAAAGACGTTGTCGGGCGGCAATTCCACTGGACGTAAGGGACCAGCAGCTTTGGCTTGAGCAGGCGAGGCCATTGTGGACGCTTGTTTAAGCGGCTAGATGCGACATCCTCCCCGGACACGGTTTGCACATGGGACGCCAAACATGGTGGGGAAGTCAGATGGCTGGGCCAGTCTATGTTTTGGAGAGAACGCTCCTAACCTTCTCAATGCATTAGGGTTCTCCTGGCTCCGCCGCAATGTTCGGCTAACTCAGAAACCCGAAGGCGTTCGGGTTATACCCTTGGGCGCCTGAAAATCGTTGGCACTTTCGGGAAAGAGCGTTCCCAGATAGGGTCGATCATGTCCCAGCGGTATATCCATGGACAAACGCCGGGAAAGGCGAGGTGGGTGGGCGGGAGGTCGCTGCGCCAAGCGTCGTCCGTGTCCATCGCGGGGCCGGAACCCGGACGGTGGATAATTCTTGCCTCGAATGACAACGAAAGAAGCTACCGATCAACGGCCGCGCGCAAGGCAGAGAGAATTGATGGGAACCTGAACGAATTTGCTTGCAGGCTCGAAACGAGAGGATCGATCTAAGCCCGAGAACCCTCGCCACGGATGATGTCGTAGCGCTCGATCACCGCCGCGACTCCGATGCTCTCATATTCATCATCGGTGCGCTTATCCACGCGAATGACGCGTCCATGCGCTCGGACGAAAACTTCCGTGCCGCGGGTTATTTCGGCGGGAAGTGTGAGAGTGAAATCGAGCTCAGTGCCGGGCGCAAGCTCGTGTTGCACCGTGAAATACACCCCGCGTGTTGAGATGTCGCGCGTCTGCCCGCTGTGTGACCTAGGCTCTCGGCTGACGGGCAGGCGAATGTTGACTGGAAGCGAAAGATCGTACCGGCGCGCCGTGCGACGTTCCGTCATTTCTGCTGGCCCCTACATGTTGGATTAAAGTTCACTGCTTCCCCCGCGACTGGATTGAGCAATCTCTCTTCCAAAGTTCGGGCGACGAATAATGCTCGTTGCCCGATCACGGCGACCCGCTAAGGTACGCGCAGTTCGCTCGCCAAAAACTGTCACGACCACCAACCCCTTTGATTACTGCAACAAATCTTTCGCTGACATCTTGGCCGAGCGAGGAATAGCACTTCTCTGCAGAAGCGGATCTCCTCCGTGGCCCGCTTCGGTGCGGAATACTAGACCAACCACGGGACAAATGGATAGTGCTATTTCGCGAGATGTGCTCTAGATAGGCAACACTTTGCAGGAGGACTAGGAGTACGCATCCAGCCACGACTAAAAATCCCGAAACGGTTCGCGTATGTAAGCTGGCGTTGGAATTCTAAGAACCGCGAACCGCAGGAGCAGAGGCGGCTTCTTTTTTCGTGCCATCCTTCGCTGCGGATTCTTTCGCTGCCGCGGCTGCCTTCGCCGCCGCCGCGCGCGCGCCTCGACCGGAATCGAGATTAAATTGGCGCATTTTGTAGAGCAGCGCCTTATAACTGATCCCCAACATGCGGGCCGCATCCTTGCGGCACCAGTTGGTTTTGTCGAGCGCGTCGGCGATGGCTTCACTTTCCGCTTCGTCCTTCAGGCTTCGGACGAGCGCTTTCAGCCCTTGATCTTTCGGAATAGGCGCTTCCTCGCGCGGAGCGATGCGCTGCTGTTGCCCGATCATTTCGACGAGCTCGCGGAAGCTGCCTTCATCATCCTCCAAGATGACGTAGCGCTTGACGAAGTTCTCCAGTTCGCGCAGATTGCCGGGCCACGAGTACCGCAGCGCCGCTTCGAGCAGGTGCTTGGAGGGCTCGGACAGCTGCTTCTGATATTTCTCGCTGTACTTCACCAGGAAGTGGCGGAACAGAAGCGGGATTTCCCCAGTGCGCTCGCGCAACGGCGGGATGTGGATGGAAAGGACGTTCAAACGGTAATAAAGGTCCTCGCGGAAGCGGCCGGAGCGCATCGCTTCCTTGACGTCCATGTTCGTCGCCGCGAGGACGCGGACGTCCACGTTCACGGTTGAGCGCGCTCCGAGACGCGAATACTGGCCGTCCTGCAGCACGTGCAGGAGCTTGGCTTGGAGGTGCGGGCTCATCTCCGCGATTTCATCGAGAAAGATCGTGCCCTTGTTGGCCAACTCGAATTTGCCGGGCTTGGAGCGCACGGCGCCCGTGAAAGCGCCCTGCTCGTAACCGAACAGCTCCGATTCCAGGAGTTCTCCGGGCAGTGCCGCGCAGTTGACTTTGATGAACGACTGCTGCCGGCGCGCCGAGCGGAGATGGATCATTCGCGCCACAACCTCCTTGCCCACGCCGCTTTCGCCGCTGATAAAGATCGGCACATCCACCGGCGCAATCTGCAGGATCTGCTGGCGGATCTTGAGCATCTGGGGGCTGGCGGCCAGGAAAGAGATGTCCTCGGTGAGGGTCTCGCAGTATTCGCGTAACGCCTGGTTTTCCGATCGGAGCTCCTGCTTTTGGCGGCACTTCAGGAAGGCCGCGTCAAGTTCCGCTTTTTCAAACGGCTTCGTGAGGTAATCGAGCGCGCCGATGCGAATGGCTTCGACGACGGTGTTCACTTCGTTCGAACACGAAAGCATGATGACGTTCAGCGCGCGATCGATCTTCAACATCTGTCCCAGCGTCTCGAGCCCATCCATCTCGGGCATCAGTACATCGAGAATTACAAAATCCGGCCGTTCCCCTTCGCCGACCCGCTGCAGGGCTTCCTTGCCGCTCGCCAAGGTTTCGACCTCGAAGCCGTCCACTTCGAGCAGCGTCTGGAGATACTTCCGGATGCTCGGTTCGTCGTCCACGACCATGATCTTTTCTTTATTCGCCATCACTTTTCCTAGGGGGCGCGATTTTCGACCTGCGACTCATTCGACAACGATCGGCAGCAGAAAGGAGAAAGTGCTGCCGCGGCCCATTTCGCTGTCTACCCAGACTTTTCCGCGATGCGCTTGGATTAATCGCTTTGTGATCGCCAGACCCAGGCCCATACCGGAAGAAGAAGGATCCACACGCGCGAATTCCTCAAAGATTTCCTGGTGAAATTCGGCGGCGATTCCGCCGCCTGTGTCTGTGACGGAAATCAGCACGCTATTCGGCGCCTGAGCGTTATCGCGGCGCCGATCTTCCGACGGAGATATTTCGGAGATACGTCTTTCCCAAAAGTGCAGCTGGGCGGTCAGGGTGACGTGTCCGCCTCCGGGCGTGTTCTTGAGCGCGTTATCGAGCAAGTTCACCATGCACTGCTGCACCTTCTGATAATCGAACCTAAAGAGCGGCAGGTCCGGGTGAATCTGAATGTCCAGGCGCACGTTGGCTCGCTGGAAGGCGTCCTGCCAGCGGCCTGCCATATCCGTGATGCAGTCCCGCAGATCGTTTTCGCGCAATTGCAGCACGAGCTTGCCGCTCTCCAGAGCCGAATAATTCAGGAACATCGACACCAGACGCACCAGCCGGTCGCAGCTTTCCTTCGATTCCTGCAAGATGTCTTGCTGACGCTGGCTGAGCTTCCCGAGAGAACCCGATAGCAGCAGGTCGTAATAGCCCTTCATGACGGCCAGAGGCGTTTTTAATTCGTGTGCGGCCGACGCAAGAAAAACCGTCTTCTGGCGGTTTGCTTCCTGCAAACGCAGATAGGCGGCCAGCAGGTTCCGGTAGGTGATCTCCCTCTCCTGCATCAGTTGCTGGACGGTCTCCCGCATTTGCGCTTCATCGGCAGGAGGCTCTGAAGGCGTTGGCTCGATGTACACGGCCAGCCAGTCAGGTTCCGGCAGCCAGCGAATGCACGCCCGGCATTTGCCTTCGGGAGACTCCAGCGGAAGATTGACTTCCTGCTCTCCCCTTTCGAGCTGGCCTAGCACACCGTCGCAGTCGGCCTGAAACAGATCGCGGAAGAGGTTCAACTCCGGCTTGCCGCTCAATCCGCGTGCCTCGAGATAGTCCTGCGCGTGCAGATTCGTGAAGAGCAGTTGGCCGTTGCGATCCGCAACCACAAGCGGGCGATCCAAGGTATCCAAGAGGCTCGAGACCAATTGCAAAGCCGTCGAGCCGCTCACCGACTTTTCAAGTGCCACGCTCTTCGCCAATTCGCCCTCCACGGGCTCCGGCAGCGCACAAAGACACCACTCGCTCGCTCGGCTAGAGAGGCAAGTGGTTTCCGCTCGAAGAAGCGTATGCTCGCAAAGGGACCCAGGAGTGTCAATGGTAAATACGTCCTGGGTTTGCACAATGTTGGAAAGCAATTGCAGAAGTGTTGCATACAGACGGTTCCGGGGGTCTGGATGAGGGCGTCTGCCGAATTCTTATGTTGTTGAATATACACAACTTAGTTAAGTATAAGGCGAGCGGCGAGACTTGCCCTCAAATTGCGCATGCTTTTGAGTACTAATACTCGAGTACCGATGGCCGCGAAAGAAAGCACGCTTCACCAACGACCTACAGTGGCGACGATATACGATGACCGTCGGCGCTACCAGAGGATTCACCTCCAGGTGCCGCTCTTTGTTCGAGGCCGGGATGCGCAGAAAGAGCAGTTCATGGAGCTTGCTAAGACGTTGAACATCAGCGCCATAGGGGCTTTCATCACGTGCCCGCGACGCCTGCAGCTCGACGATTTCGTCACGCTTACCATTCCAGCTCCCTCGATCACTTCCTCTGCCCTGGTTCCGGCCGGGATGCCTCCGATTCAGGCGAAGGTGAGGCGCCAGCAGGAAGCGGGCGACGTGTACCTGGTGGGTGTCGAGTTCCTCAAACCAATCGGCTAGAAATCTTCCTCAGCTTTGCGCAGCTCGCCTGTGCTCTTGTCGGCAATCGAGGTGGGCAAAAAGTGGAATCGTTTTTCCCTTTTTCTTCTCGCATGTGAGTCCTGAGTTCAGATTGGGCACAGTACGGTGTAAACTTCCGCTCAGCGGCCATTTAGAGACTCTT
>DATLWP010000190.1:0-6621 GCA_035576265.1 Candidatus Polarisedimenticolia bacterium | reverse complement strand
GGCAGATATCGCCAGTCATAAAACAAAATCCGGCCGTAGCCTTCGCGCGTCAGGAGCTTCAGGAACTGCTTCGGCACCATCTGGTCGGTATCGACGTTCACGCGGTCCATGGGCGCGACCAGGCCCGTGCGCTTTGTGAAGGGTTGCATCTCTACTCGGCTCCGTTCCAGGTGCGGATATCAACAAAATGGCCCTCGACAGCGGCGGCTGCGGCCATCGCTGGGCTGACCAGGTGCGTGCGGCTGTCCTTGCCTTGCCGGCCCTCGAAATTGCGATTGGACGTGCTGGCGGAGCGCTCGCCGGGCAAGAGGACGTCGTCGTTCATGGCGATGCACATGCTGCACCCCGCATCGCGCCATTCGAATCCGGCATCGCGGAAAATCTTATCGAGGCCCTCTTTCTCGGCTTGCGCTTTCACGAGCCGCGATCCGGGAACGGCGAGCGCTTGCTTCACGGTTTTTGCCACGTGTTTGCCGGCGACGACGCGGGCGGCCGCGCGCAAATCCTCGATCCGGGAATTGGTGCAGGAGCCGATAAAGACGCGATCGACGGGAATGTCTTGCATGCGCGTGCCGGGCTTGAGACCCATGTACGCGAGGGCGCGTTCGGCGGCCTTGCGATCAACGGGATCCGCAAACGAGGACGGCTCGGGCACGCGGCTCGTCACCTGCGTGACCATTCCGGGGTTTGTCCCCCAAGTGACCATCGGCGCGAGTTCCTCGGCGCGCAGTGCGACGGTCGCATCGTATTTTGCTCCCGCGTCCGTGGCGAGCGATTTCCAGCATGCGACCGCTTCCTGAAAATCCTTTCCGCGCGGCGCGAACGGCCGCCCTTCGATATACGCGAAGGTCGTGTCGTCCGGCGCCACCATTCCGGCGCGCGCGCCTCCTTCGATGGACATGTTGCACATGGTCATGCGGCCTTCCATCGACAGGCCGCGCACGGCCTCGCCCGTGTATTCGATCACGTGGCCGGTTCCGCCGCCGATGCCGATCTTGCCGATGATCGCGAGGATGATGTCCTTGGCGGTGACGCCGCGCGGGCGTTTGCCTGCGACCTCGACCTGCATGGTCTTCGATTTGAACTGCGTGAGGCACTGCGTGGCCAGCACGTGCTCGACTTCGCTCGTGCCGATGCGGAATGCCAGCGCGCCGACCGCGCCGTGGGTGGCCGTGTGGCTATCGCCGCAGACGATCGTGCAGCCAGGCAGCGTGATTCCGAGTTCCGGCCCGATCACATGGACGATGCCCTGATTGCGGCTCTGCATGTCGAAGAGATTGACGCCCCATTCCTTGCAATTGCGCTCGAGCGCCTCGAACTGCGCCCTCGCGTCGGGATCGGCCACCGGCGCGGCGCGGTTTTTCGTCGAGACGGAATGGTCCATCACGGCGAAAGCCAGTTCGGGCCGTCGCACCTTGCGGCCCGCGGCCTTGATGCCGGCGAAGGCCTGCGGCGAGGTTCCTTCGTGGACGAGGTGCCGGTCGATATAAATCAGCGAGGGTTTTCCCGGTTCTTCCCGGACGACGTGCGCTTCCCAGATTTTTTCGTAGAGTGTGCGCGGGGCCATAATCTCGATGGAGTCACCTTTCGAGCGTATTGTAACAAGTCGCGCGCGCCGCCGCCAATCGCCGGTGAGGCACGCCGCTCCCTCTAATAGGCGACGGTGAAGCGCTGGCGACGGAAGCGCGGCGTTTCGATTTCGTCGATGAGCGCGACAGCATAATCCTCGGCGGAAATGCGGCTCTCGCCCTTGGCGTCGCGAACGAGCTGGTCCGTGCCCGTGCGATATTTTCCCGTGCGTGTGCCGGGCTGGATCATCGCGGCAGGACTAAAGTAGGTCCAGTCGATCCCGGCTTTGCTTCCCTCGGTGAGATAGACGGCGAGCGCGTCGCGAGCCGCGGAGGCAACAGGTTTCCACGCAGCAGGGAAGTCGGGCGTATCGAGGAGCTGCACTCCCGGCGCGACTTCGAGGCTCGCGGCTCCGCCCACCACGATCAGCCGGATGGGTTGGCTGGATTTCTTGCCTGCGGAAGCGACGCCTGCGATGAGCGCGTGCGCGGCGGTGACTACCTGCTGGGGATCGCCCTTGCCGGGACCGTAGGAACTCACGACAACTTCATTCCCAGCGATGGCGGCCGCCACGCTCTCGGATTTCAAGACGTCGCCAATTTTCACCTCAAGGTTCGGGCGCTTTTCGGGCGCCCGCGATGGGTCGCGCACGATAGCCGTCACTTGGTGGCCGCGCGAAAGAGCTTCGTTGAGGATTCGCTGCCCGATCGTCCCGGTGGCTCCAAACAGTGCGATCTTCTTCACGGATCGTTCTCCTCTCGCTGATGAGGCCCAACTTTACCGCAGCACGAGCCGAAAATGCTTCGTTTCTTTTCGCGTGGTAAAATCGGCAATCGTTACGGAGCTCTCATGTCCTTGGCAGCGGCCAGCCAGTCAACCGGTGCTGTAACGCGGGCCTGCCCGCTGTGCGGCGGGCCCGATCGCAAGCCCCTGATTCGGCGCGAGCCGTGGGAGATCGTGGAATGCGCGCACTGCCATATGGTGTTCATCGGCAGCGAGATCGGGTACGCAACGCAAGCAAAGGATCACGATTGGGTCGAGGAATGGAAAAAGGAAGTGTCGCGGCGCAAGCAGAAGCAGCCCGTCCTGGTTCTTCTTTCGCGCCTCACGCGCCCCTTTCGGCCGGACACGCACGACCGCTTGCTCCGGCAGACGCTGCGGTGGAAAAGGGAAGGGAAGCTCGTGGATTTCGGCTGCGGCGACGGAAGTTTCCTGGTGCGCGCCGCGAAGCACTTCGACGTGACGGGCATCGAGCTGAGCCCGCAGGGCGCAGAGATTTGCCGCCGCCGTATCTCTCCCGAGAGGATTTTCGAAGGGCCGGTGACCGAGGTGGCGGGGCGCGCCTTGCCGGAGAGCGCCTTCGACATCGTCACGCAGTTTGGCTACATCGAGCATGAATGGCACGCTCTCGCCGGGCTGCGCGCGGCGCACCGCATCCTCAAGCCGGGCGGGATTACGGTGATCAAGGTTCCGAACTATGCGAGCTGGAACCGTCACATCCGTGGCACAAACTGGTGCGGCTATCACATTCCCGCGCACTGCAACTATTTCACTCCCGTAACGCTCGGCCAGTTGCTGCGCCGGGCCGGCTTCGAACCCCTGCGCCGCCCCCTTTTCGACCGGTTGCCCACGAGCGACTCACTCTGGATGGCAGCCCGTAAGCCCGCGCGGTAGGAGAGTCGGGTGCCTGCCCGTTGAGCAGGTGAGTGGGGCTATCTCTGGAAGTAGGGCATTACGTCCGAGGCGAAAAGCTCGAGCGAACGGACGCTTTCCTCGTGGGCGAGATTTCCGTAGGCGAAGCGCGCCACGAAATAGTTGGCCCCGCATTCCTCGAGCTGCCGTTCCATGATCTCTCGCACCGTGGACGGCGCGCCCGCGATCAGCATCTCTTCTCTCATCCGGGAGGGTTCATCAAAGCCGCTGGGCACGGCGCCGGACTTTCGCCAGAGATGGGTGAAGCTGTCGTAGAACTTGTCAAAGCCGAAAGTTCCTCGCTCTTCGGCTCGATTGTCGGATTCGCCGACGTAGAGAAAGCGTGTAAGCCCGGCCTTGGGCATCGTTTTGCCGCGTCCGCCGTGCGTCGCTTCCCACACCTCCTTGTAGCGCCCGATCGGAACTTTCGCCTCGCTGGCCGTTTGCAGCGAAACGATGTTGGCATCCTGGCGGGCCGCCATCGCCGCCGTCTCGGCGCTGGCGGTGCCGTACCACAGCGGAGGGTGCGGCTGCTGCAGAGGCTTCAGCTCGATGGGGACATTCTTGTAGTCAAAGTACTTGCCGTGATAATCGACCGTGTCCTGAGTCAAAGCCGCTATCAATACCTCCACGGATTCCTTGTAGATCGCAGGGGCCTCTCGCGAGTCGACGTTGTAGAACGCCAGTTCGTGCGGTGAGACGCCCCGTCCGGTTCCAATCTCAATGCGACCCTTGGTCAAGTGGTCGAGCATGCAGATTTCAGCCGCGAGCCGGAGCGGGTTGTAGAGGGTTGTGATCAGCACAAGCGGCGCTAGGCGAATGCGTTCGGTGATTCGCGAAGCCGCCGCTAGGAAGATCAAGGGAGATGGCGCCAGTCCGAGCGGCGTGAAATGATGCTCGGTGATATGGAAGGTCGAGAAGCCGGCCTTCTCGCAGAGCTCGATTAATTTCAAACGGCTATCGAACGTCTGGTGTATAGGCCGATCCTGCCGGTCCACATGATCGACCACGCCGAATTCGACTTTCATTGTCTGTGCCTTCGGTCGCTTTTGTAGAACCGCCGTCCCGGCGAAACCGGCACCGGCGGCCTGCCGCGCGCAGAATGCACTGCAGGGCGCTGAAACTCTACTCTGGAGTCGGCCGGTTGGCAAACCCCTGCAGGTCAACGCAGGGCGAGACGGGAGTGCCGGGCCTTAGTCAACAGGGCATGCCCCACCGGCTCGTTCTGCTTGCGCGAAGCCAAGGAGTGCTATACTGGCTGCTAAGTCGGTATTGCATTGGCAGAAGGAGCACGAGGATGGGCATCGGGTTTCAAGAGCTGTGGAACTGGGCACGACGACGCAAAGTTTTCGCCTCCCTCCTCGTAGCGGCCGCCCTGGGCATTGGCATTCTCATAGGCACTCTGATCTCGGGCCGCGCACTGGCGAACCGCGCCCAGACACCCACCGGCGCCTCCTTGCTGGCCATCCCGGATCCGGTGACGCTGTCGAACGGTTTCTCCGCGATCTCGAAGAGTCTGGGACCGGCGGTAGTGAACATCTCGACCACGCAGGTGATCGAGAAACCCAAGGCCCGCAGGAATCCCCACGGCTATAGCGATCCGTTCAACGATTTCTTCGACCGATTCTTCAATTCGCCCGACAACGCTCCGGACGCCGAGCGCAGCCTGGGTTCGGGCGTCATCGTGGACAAAAGAGGCTTTATTCTCACGAACGAGCACGTGATTGATGGCGCAACGAAGATCCAGGTGACCCTCGACGGCGACGGCAAGCACTACAATGCCCGCGTGATCGGCACAGACAAGGACACGGACCTCGCAGTGATCAAGATCGAGTCCAACCACGATCTGCAGGTCGCAAAGCTCGGCAATTCGGACGGCGTGCAGGTCGGCGACTGGGTGCTCGCCTTCGGCAGCCCGTTCGGCTTGAATTCCACGGTCACAGCAGGCATCGTCAGTGCCAAGGACCGCTCGAACGTCGGCCACCAGTTCCAGCGCTTCATCCAGACGGATGCAGCCATCAATCCCGGCAATTCCGGCGGGCCGCTGGTGAGCTTAAGCGGCGAAGTGATCGGCATCAACACGGCAATCTATACGGGAAGCCGCGGGTTTGAGGGAGTGGGATTCGCGCTGCCGTCGAACACAGCAATCAATGTGTACAACCAGCTCATCACCAGCGGGAAAGTGACTCGGGGATCGATCGGCGTCACTTTCCAGGAGGAAAACAGCAATAATCCGATTCTCATGAAGGAGCTGGGCGCGCCGTATGGAATCGTGATCGAGGCGGTCGAGCCCGGGAGTCCGGCGGACAAAGCCGGCTTGCTGCCCGGGGACGTCATCACCGACATCAATGGCAAGCCCGTTCGTACCGGCGCCGATCTGGTGAACCCAATCGCGCAGACGCCGATCGGGCAGTCGGTCCAGCTTCGCTTCGTCCGCAACAAGCAGGCCAAAGACCTCACCCTAAGCGTCGCCGATCGCACCAAAATCTTCCCCCAATCGGCGCAGGACACCGATGAGCAGCCCGATCAAACCGCGGAGCCGAGCCAGTTCGGCTTGCACGCCGAAGAGCTGTCTCCGGATCTGGCGATGAAGCTTGGCATGGGCAAGGTGACGGGCGTCGTGGTCACCGAGGTCGATCCGGCGAGTTTTGCCGAAGACATCGGATTCGCGCGCGGCGACGTCATCACGGAAATCAGCCACGTGCGCATCAAGTCCATGGCGGATTATCGCACGCAGATGGCGAAGCTGCGGCCAGGCCAGGACGTGCTCTTCAAGATCGAACGCCGCTCCGACAGCAATCGAGCGCTGACGTTGTTCCTGGCCGGAGAAGTTTCCTCGTCGCAGTAACGATCCGACGGATTGCCTGATCGTGAGCGAGCGGAACTAACCGCCCGCACTGGTGTGGCGTCCCGGCTTCCTCCCAAATAAGGCGAGCGCATGCCTTTCTCGTTTCCGGCCTTGGAGAGGCGTCGCTTCTCTAAGGGTGCGCCTGGCTTGTCAGCGGCTGTCCCCCGTGCCATACTTCGGTTGCCCCCGCAATAACGCCCCGCTCAAGCCCGAGATGCATCCGGGTGAGGAGGTTCAGCCATGCAAGCATCTAGGCAATACCGTCTTTTCGTCTTCGTCGCCATTCTGTTGGGTAGCGTCGCCTGCTGGCTTCCAGCTCCGGCTTTTGCCGGGGGCCTGGCGAGGCGGGCGCCCGCGCCGCGGCCGGATGTGGAACGCAAGGTATACACGAACGACGATCTAGGATGGCCGGCCACAACCCCCGCGGCCGCCAGCGCGGCTCCGGCGGTGGCGACTCCAATGGCGCCGCCGACTGCCGGCGGATCGACCGGGGCATCCGCAGCTAGTGCCGC
>DATLWP010000189.1:0-1523 GCA_035576265.1 Candidatus Polarisedimenticolia bacterium | reverse complement strand
TGAAGCTTCCGTTTCTGCCGCTCTTCCTCACGGGCTTCGATACTCGCTGCTTGCTCCTCGTAGAGGGTGCGGGCCACGGCTGCCGAGCCGCGTTTCTCCGCCAGAGCGGTGACGGTGACAACGAAACGCTCCTGCTCACGGAGGATGGTCAGTTCGTCACCGCACACCACGGTTTTGGATGGCTTCACGCTCTCGCCGTTCAATTGAACATGGCCGCCGTTGACCATCTCGGTGGCCTGTCCCCGCGTCTTGAAGAAGCGGGCGGCCCAGAGCCATTTGTCGATACGTACACCCTTGTCTGACATGAATATAAGACTATGGCGCGGGCCGGATCTTGTTTATCAGCCCTTGGTGAAGAAGTGGAAGCCGTAGTGGACCAGGAAGTAATAGACGCCGTAGGCCACCGCGATGAATGCCACGACTCCCAGCACGATGGCGCCCACCGTAGTGCGGAGCCAGGCAAAGAGGTCGCCCTCCGACTGGGACATCTGCTCCACCATCTCCCAATCCTCCAGCCCACGGTTCGCGCGCCGCTCCTCATCCGAGGCATAGCCGAAGTTATCGTCGGGCTGCTGGCCCCATTCGTCCCGGACCGGAGCCGGATCGGCCGCCTGATCAGAATGGTTGTCGCGGTTTTCCTCTGTCATATCAGCCTCCCTCAAGGTTGAAGAACCCATATTGCCCAATTCCTGATGTGGATCAAACCCATGCACCTGGGGGTTGCATGGGTGTGCCTCTTATTGGCTGCGAGCTTTAGGCTGGATGGTCTGGCCGGCGATGGACAGTTTGTCATCTTTGAGGCTCTTGAAGACGGTCAGCGTTTCCGACGCGCTGCCTTTTTCGAAAACCAGAATGAAGCCGAACACATAGTAGTCGCCCGCGACGCTGGGATCCTTCCGCTGAAAGGTCGGGCGAATTTCCTTGAGGGCGCCGTACGATTGGGTCAGGCCAAGGAGCTTCTTCTCCCATGTGATCCTCGGATGGTCGGCAAGGAATCCCTTGTCATAGAGGGAAAATGCCGTGTCCATATCTCCGGCTTTGAAGGCGTTGTGCCACTGCTCGACCAGTTGGGTAGCCTGGCCCTGATACTCTGCTTCAATGCAGCCGTTCAGGCCGAGGAGCAGCAAAAATGCAAGCAGGAGCTTGGATAGGCGTTTCATTCATGATCCCCCTGGGGCGCTGCATGCTAGGGAGTGTGCGGATCGTGGCAAGCAATCGGGGGTCAGCGCGGGCGGGTGCCGATCCAGATGTTGTGCCGGTCGCCGCGCTTGCCGATGCGGGCATGCACGCGCTGCTCCGAGACCTTGAAACCGACCTTCGTCATGCGCTGGGTGAAGGCGCGATCCGGGCCTGACGACCAGACGGTCAGCACGCCGCCGGGCTTCAGCGCAGCGTAGGCATTGTTCAGCCCGTCATAGCCGTAGAGCGAATCGTTGTCCTCGCGGGTGAATCCATCCGGGCCGTTGTCCACATCGAGCATGATGGCATCGAAGCCGCCCTTGTGTTCGCGCATCACCTTGCCG
>DATLWP010000188.1:0-7438 GCA_035576265.1 Candidatus Polarisedimenticolia bacterium | reverse complement strand
CGTGGCCGCGCTCGGTACGGACACGGGCGGCTCGATTCGCCAGCCTGGCGCGTTTTGCGGGATTCCGGGCCTGATGCCGACCTATGGCCGCGTCTCCCGTTACGGTCTGGTCGCCTTTGCGTCCTCCCTCGACAAAATCGGGCCCTTCGCCACGAATGTCGCCGACGCGGCCGCCGTGCTGCACGTCATCGCCGGCCACGATGCCAACGACTCCACCTCGGCTCCCCTGCCCGTCCCGGACTACGCAGGCGACCTTGAAAAGCCGGTGAAGGGCCTGCGCATTGGCATTCCGGAAGATTATTTCGGGCAAGGTCTCGACACGGAAGTCAAAGAAAGCGTCCATGCGGGTATCGCGCTGCTCGAGCGGCTGGGCTGCCGCAAGATTCCCCTGCACATGCCCCACACGGATTACGCGATTGCGACCTACTACATCATCGCTACCGCCGAAGCCAGCTCGAATCTCGCGCGCTACGACGGCGTGCGCTACGGCTTGCGCGTCCCCGGAGGAACGCTCACCGAGATGTACCGCGAGACGAGGGAGCGCGGCTTTGGACCGGAAGTGAAGCGCCGCATCATGCTCGGAACCTACGCGCTTTCCGCCGGCTACTACGATGCCTATTATCTACGTGCCCAGAAAGTGCGGGCGCTGATCGCGCGTGATTTCGCCGATGCATTTCAAAAGGTGGACGCCATCGTCACGCCTACGGCCCCCACCCCCGCCTTTCGCCTCGGCGAAAAGACGGCCGACCCGTTGCAGATGTATCTTGCCGACATCTACACCGTCACCGGCTCCCTCGCAGGGGTGCCGGGAATCTCCGTCCCCTGCGGCAAAACGAAAGCGGGCCTCCCGGTGGGGATGCAGATCTTCGGCCCGCATTTCAGCGAGGGCCGCGTCCTTCGCCTTGCCCGCGCGTTCGAGCAGGCCGGCGGCTTCGAGGTTGGTGGCTGAGATGTCTCCTGCCATCCTAGGGAGCGATGCCTTAACCGTGCCCCCTGTTCAAAACGATTCCACGAAATTGTAGAAATATTCCACAGATAAACTTCTTTGCCTATCTCAGAACATGAAGACGGGCGGCGCCGCCCAACGAAAAACCTTCGGTTTTCGCCTAAGTCAAAGCAAGCAAATGAGTTTCCGCCGGATGCCGACCTGCGGGCTCCATTCGCGTAGTACGGAACGTCTATTGCAGGAGAATTCGGCGGGCAGTAAGTTGAGCCTAAGACATGGACCGAGAGGCTGCACATGGTCCGCATTAAATCGAGCCAGAAGCTCTTTACGGAAGAGGAAGTCGCCAGCCTGACCGGCATTTGCCGGGAGCACCTCCGGGGCCTGGCCCGAAACAAGCACCTCGGGACGCTGGCGCGTGCCGCCGAGACGGCGGGCGCCGAAGTCGAGAACTGGCTGTTCACGAACTCGGACCTGATGATAGTGACGGTCCTCCATCCGCGCTGCCAACACTGATTTCGATTCCTCTACAAAAGTCCAGACAAGCAAGGGGTATTCGAGCGGGCCGGCCGAAGCCGTTGACTCCCGTGACTTGTGGCCGCCCGCCTGCCGCGCTATCCTCAAATTTGCCCAACCGAATGGCCGCACCAAACATCCTAAGACAAAGAGGTGCCGCGGCAATGGTCCCGAGACGGCGATTGAGCAATCTGCCCGTCCTAGCGAGCGTTGCCGTCGCGGCGTTGCTCGTCGGCGTTGCCGCTCCGTTTTCATTGCTAAGAGCGCAAGATTCGACGACTTCCTCGTCGGCTTCTCCGCACACGGAAAAAAAGCCGACGCCTGATATCTCGGAACTACCCCGAGGAAAGAAGCTCATACTGAAGGACGGAAGTTTTCAGCTTGTCCGCGAATACCGCGTAGAAGGAGACCGGATTCGATACTACAGCCTCGACACAAGGCAATGGGAACAGATGCCGGCCGCGCTGGTGGACTGGGACGCAACCAGAAAAGTTGAGGCGGAGGAGGCCGCGAGCGATGCCGCCGCCCTTGCAAAGATCAGCAAACAGGAACAAGCGCGTCGAGCTGAACCGCTCGATATTGATGCTAGTTTGGAAGTGGCCCCGGGAATTTTCCTTCCGCCCGGCGAAAGACTTTTCGTATTCGATGGCAAGGCAGTGTTCCCACTATCGCAGGCTGAAACTGTCTCGAAACTTTCAAAAAAACGATTGCTCGAACAGGTGCTCGTGCCGGTGCCCGTCGTTCCGACGCGGCACACCGTATCCCTTCCTGGACCGCACGCAAAATTCCGCCTCAAGACTGCCGAGCCCGAATTCTATATGCGCACTGCGGACGCTCGTGAACCTAAGATGGAGCTGATCCACGCGAAGATCCGCGGAGACGGCCGTCAGGTAGAGGACGTCGACCAGTTGTTCGGGGAACAGCGCGCAACACGAAATACAGTGCCGATGCAGCGGTGGCAAGTCGCGCACGGGGTGTATCGCTTCACGCTAAGTCAAGCGCTCGAGCCGGGCGAGTACGTGCTTGCAGAGATCGTTCAGGGCGAAGGCATGAGTCTTTACGTCTGGGATTTCGGCGTCGACGAAACCGCCGCACGAACGCCGAAAACAAGGTAAGGCCGCTCGCGCGAGTTTAGCCCACCTTCGACGGCTGCGGCTGAACGCTTTCCGCCAAGAGGGCGACCAACGCGGAGACGGAGAAGGGCTTTTGCAGGATCCCGGCGCCCTTTTGCGCATATTCATTCGAGACAGCAGGATCGACGAGATCGCCGGTCATAAAGACGAAAACCGGCGCCGACACGCCTTGCTGCGCGCGCACTTTTTCAAAGAGCTGGTCGCCGTTCAAGCCAGGAAGATTGAAGTCGCAGAGAATGACGTCGCTGACATTCGTCGCAAGATAAGACAGCGCTGCTTCGGAGCTCCCCACCGAGTGGACCTTCATCCCCCGCGCCGAAAGGCCGACCTCGATAATTTCTCGAATGCTCTCCTCGTCGTCGACGACCAGGACCGCGCGCCCTCGTAACGTATCGGAGCCCGATGGAGCTGACGCCGCTGCGGGAGCGGACTTCGTGGCCGCGGGCGGCTCTCCCGGGGCAATTGGCAGAAACACTTGGAATGCGGCGCCCGCGCCGGGGGAGGAATGCACGTCGATTGTCCCGCCATGCTCCTTGATGACCGCGAGGCAAATCGTGAGGCCGAGCCCGCTGCCTCCGCCCGGACGCTTCGTGGTGAAAAATGGATCGAAGATTTTCCCGATGTTCTCCGGAGAAATGCCGGGGCCGTCGTCCCTGAAGGTGACGCAAATACGGTCGTCAACGCCGGCAAGCGACACTTCCAGGTTGCCGTGGTCGCGGGCCGCAGAAATGGCCTGTCCCGCATTTTCAATCATGTTCACGAAAACCTGCATCAGCAGTTTCCGGTCTCCTTCCACGGCGGGCAGATTGTCGGGCGCCCGGAATTGAACCCGTATCTTCTTCTGGCTGAGCGCCGCCTGCTGCAATTGCAGGGCATCGCGGACAAGCTGATCGAGGCGAAGTTTGGTCAGCGCCTGGGTGGGCGGGCGCGAAAAGGCAAGCAGATCCTGTACGATGGCCGCGGCACGGCGAGCCTGCTGCAGGATCATGTCCACCTGCCGTCGGGTGACGTCATCGGCAGCTCGTTCACGGAGAAGATCGCTCACGCCGAGGATGGCGGTAAGTGGATTGTTCAGCTCATGGGCCGCGCCGGCCATCATCTGGCCCATGGCCGCAAATTTTTCCTTCTGGACAAGCTGCTCCTCGAGACGCTTCGACTCCGTCACGTCCCGCGCCGTTTGCACGATCCCGCTGATCTTTCCAGTTTCATCGAATAGCGGTCCGACACTGCCTCGCAGGGTCCGCCAGCTACCGTCGACGTGCCGCACGCGGTATTCGATTTCTGCATAGACCGTGCGGCCGGACATCACATTTTGCAGAGCTTCAGCAAGCCGCGACTGATCGTCGGGATGCGTCCGCCCGCCCATGCGCTTACCAAGAAAATCCTGCGGCGCCAAACCCAGGACATCCTTCACGCGCTCCGTGACGTAAGTGAACCGGCCCTCCTCGTCGAGCACAGCGATGAGATCGGGGAAACATTCGATGAGACGGCGCACGAATTCCTGTTCCCGGCGAAGGCGCTTTTCGATCTCCAGGCGTTCCGTAACGTCGACCAGAATTCCCTGGAGGCGAACCGCGCGGCCCGACGCATCGCGGATCGCGAAGCCGGAGGTAAGGCAGTGGATTCGCTTGCCGTCCTTGCGGCGAAGCACCACTTCGTAATCCTGCACGAACCCTTTCTCCTCAAGCCGGAGAATGAGACCTGCCCGCGTCGAAGGGTCATCGTATAATTCCGAGAAGTTGTGCGCTGCCAAATCTTCCTTGCTTTCGTACCCGAGCATCGCGACCAGGGCGGGATTCGCATCGAGCACGCGCCCCTCGGGTGTGGAAAAAACGATCCCCTCGCGGAGGGATTCGAACAGCTCGGCGAACCGGACTTCGGCCTCGTGCTGCACGGTAATATCGCGTGCCCAGCCGGTGACAGACGCGGCCTGCCCTTCTTCTGCCACGGTCTGAAACCAGCAGGCGAAGTGTCGGACTTCCTTGTCCTTCTTGAGCCTCACCTTGAGCGTGCCTGACCAAACGCCTTTCTGAAGGAAGGCAGGCAGCGAACGCTCGACATCTGCCCGGGTAGGTGAATCCACGAATTCGCTGAGATGATGGCCGATGAGATCCTGGAAGGAAACGCCGAGGAGATCGGAAAGACATCGGTTCGCGACTCGCACTTCCCCGTCGAGCGAGAGCGTGAACACCGCCTGATCGAGGTTGTCTATGAGTTCGCGGTAGCTCTGCTGCGAACGCGAAATCACGTTCACCAGCTCCCTGAATTGCGCTTCCGATACGGGAGCTGAGCCGGGGTCCTGTTGCTGCATGTCCGATGAATTCGTTGACATGACGTCGCTATGTCTCTGTGTCGATTCCCGCGCGCACGAACGCGCCAGGGACGACACCTCTAGGCGATTGTACCGAGGGGAAGCGAGAAACAGGCAAGGAAAGCAAGGGCCGATTTCAATCTGCTCAACAGGCCCCTGGGCCTGAATAGAAAAGGCACGTGCCGGTATAGGACGCCCGGATAACACCGCGTTGGCGCAGAAAAAACGGGCGGATTCTTCAGATCGCTGGAAGAATCCGCCCGATTAAAGTAGCTAGCTCTCGGCGACGGCGTCGGTGTCCTTGCGCAGGAAATCGAGCGCCGCTGCTTCCTCAGGCGTGAGCTCCGGCTCCATCGGTTGCGGCTCCTCCTTCGGAATTTCCGTGAGGAGCTGGATATTGCGATATCCTTCGAGGCCGGTTCCCGCAGGAATGAGGCGGCCCATAATGACGTTTTCCTTCAGTCCGCGCAGATAATCGACTTTGCCGGAGATCGCCGCTTCGGTGAGAACGCGAGTGGTCTCCTGGAAACTGGCCGCGGAGATGAAGGAATCCGTCGATAGCGACGCCTTGGTGATGCCCAAGAGGAGCGGGCGGCCCGTCGCAGGGCGGCCGCCTTCGTGAATGATGCGGTCGTTCTCCTCGCGGAAGCGGAACTTGTCCACCTGCTCTTCGAGGAGGAACGAGGTGTCGCCCACATCTTCGACTTTCACCCAGCGCATCATTTGGCGAACGATGGTCTCGATGTGCTTATCGTTGATGTTGACGCCCTGGAGCCGATAGACCTCCTGAATCGAGTTCACGAGATAGGCCTGCGTATACTTTTCGCCGAGCACGGCGAGGATGTCGTGCGGATTGAGCGGACCATCGATCAGAGGTTCGCCAGCCCGAACGTTCTCGCCCTCCTGGACGTTGATGTGAATGCCGCGCGGAATGGAGTATTCCTTCACCGTTTTTCCATCTTCGCTTTCGACGTAGATCTTGCGCTGGCCCTTGGCGATCTCGCCGTATTTCACGACGCCGTCGATCTCGCTGATCACCGCAGGATCCTTGGGCTTGCGCGTTTCGAAGAGCTCGACCACGCGGGGGAGACCGCCGGTGATGTCCTTGGTCTTGGTGGTCTCGCGCGGAATCTTCGCGAGCACGTCGCCCGGCTGCACTTCGTCGCCGTCGGCAACCATCAAGTGGGCGCGCGAAGGCATCAAGTACTTTTTGACGCGGCCGCCCGAACCACGGATTTGGATCGTGGGCTGGTGCTTTTCGTCACCCGGGGGAAGCGTGACGACGAGCTGCGAAAGGCCCGTCACTTCGTCCACCTGCTCTTCGATCGTTACGCCGGGCTGAAGATCCTTGAACTGCACCGTTCCGTCCGTTTCGGTGAGGATCGAGAACGTGTATGGATCCCACTCGACCATGGTCTGGCCGATCGTGACGGGCTGGCCCTCTTCGACCTTGAGCCGCGCGCCGTATACGACATGGTGCCGTTCCTTTTCGCGGCCTTTTTCGTCCACGATGGCAATGAGACCCGAGCGGTTCATGGCCACGATGGTTTTGCCACGGCCTTCGACGACCTTCAAGTCGATGAACTTGACGAAGCCGTTGTTGCGGGCCTCTACCTTCGACTGTTCGGTGACGCGCGTCGCCGTGCCGCCGATGTGGAACGTCCGCATGGTGAGCTGCGTGCCCGGCTCCCCGATGGATTGAGCGGCAATCACGCCGACGGCCTCGCCCATCTCGACGAAGCGGCCGGTGGCCAGGTTGCGTCCGTAGCAGCGCGCGCAAACGCCGCGCCGGGACTCGCACGTCAGCACGGAACGGATCTTGACCCGCTCGATGCCGGCGGCCTGAATGGCGTTGGCCAGCTCTTCCGTGATTTCCTCGTTGACTTCGACGATGACATTGCCTTCGTAGTCCTTGATCTTCTCGAGCGAGACACGGCCCACGACGCGGTCGCGCAGCGGCTCGACTTCGACGCCGGCTTCGAGAATCGGTTCGACATAGATGCCGTCCGCCGTGCCGCAATCGAATTCGTTGATGATCACGTCTTGCGCCACGTCGACCAGACGCCGGGTCAGGTAGCCGGAGTCGGCCGTCTTTAACGCCGTATCGGCCAGGCCCTTGCGGGCGCCGTGCGTGGAAATGAAGTACTGCAGCACGGTCAAGCCCTCGCGGAAGTTCGAGGTGATCGGCGTCTCGATGACTTCTCCCGAAGGCTTGGCCATCAATCCGCGCATTCCCGAAAGCTGCCGGATCTGCTGCTTCGAACCGCGGGCGCCGGAATCGGCCATGACGTAGATCGGGTTGATCACGCCTTCCTTGTCCTGCTCCTCGAGGGCCTTGAACATCTCATCGGCAACCTTTTCGGTGACGTCGCTCCAGATGGCGATGACCTTGTAGTAGCGCTCGCCGTTGGTGATGGCTCCGTCGAGATATTGCTGCTGGACGCGGATGACTTCATGCTCGGCCGCGCCCACAAGCTTGGTCTTGACGCTCGGAATGACCATGTCGCTGATGCCGATCGACACACCGGCCTTGGT
>DATLWP010000187.1:0-10007 GCA_035576265.1 Candidatus Polarisedimenticolia bacterium | reverse complement strand
AGGGAAAAATTGCCGGATGGTGCGCTTCGGCCGGCAGCACTGCGAGGAAGTCGAATTTTCCGCGGAAGACGCGAGCCGTACTGACATGGATTATCTCTGCCAGGTCATTCTGGCCGTCGTGGAATGCGGAGCTACGATCATCAACTTGCCTGACACGGTCGGCTATTCGACGCCAGACGATTACGCGGCCATGTTTCGCCTGGTTCGCGCGCGGCTTTCCTCGCATCCGAATGTAATCTTGAGCGCGCATTGCCACGACGACCTCGGCTTGGCTGTGGCGAACTCGCTCGCGGCGGTTGATGCAGGCGTGCGCCAGCTTGAGTGCACGATCAACGGCATCGGCGAGCGTGCGGGAAACGCCTCGCTCGAGGAATTGGCCGTAGCGCTGCACGTGCGGCAGGACCGCTATAAGGTCGCCACGCACCTGAAGCTCGAAAAACTGTATCCGACCAGCCGCATGCTTTCGACGATTACGAACGTACCCGTTCCGCCCAACAAGGCGGTCGTCGGCGCCAACGCCTTTGCTCACGAAGCCGGCATCCACCAGGACGGCATTTTGAAAAATCCGCTGACCTACGAAATCATCGTTCCAGAGAAGGTGGGCGTCCCGGCGCGCCGCTTGGTTCTGGGAAAGCATTCCGGCAGGAATGCGTTTCGGGCACGGCTGGCGGATCTGGGTTTTGAGACCACGGACGCGGAGCTCTCCGAATGCTACCGCATGGCGATCGCACAGGCCGACGCCGAGAAGGAAATCAGCGATCGCGATCTGATCAGCATCATTCACCGGGTTCGCCGAGGGCAGGCGCCCGCGCCGGCGGGCCCCACTCCAAGTGCCACGGCTACACGCTAGATACGCGGATCCCCCTTCATGACACAACTGCAGAAGACAATCGCGGTGTTGCCCGGAGACGGCATCGGTCCGGAGGTTACGCGCGCCGCGGTACAAATCGTCAAAGACTGCACTGCGGCGTTCGGCCATCAATTCGATTTCCGCGAATTTCCGTTCGGCGGAGCAGCGATCGATGCTCGTGGAGTGCCGCTGCCGGCAGAAACGCTGGCGGGATGCCGTTCGGCGGACGCGATTCTTCTGGGCGCGATCGGCGGTCCCAAGTGGGACGCGCTGCCCCTTGGTACGCGTCCTGAAGCGGGGCTGCTCGCACTGCGGAAGGAGCTCGGCCTGTACATCAATCTCCGGCCCATCCGGTTGCGGCCTGCCCTGCGGGGAATTTCTCCCCTGCGTCCCGAGCGCCTGGCCGATTGCGATTTCGAAATCGTGCGCGAACTGGCCGGGGACATTTATTTTGGCGAGCACGCGTTACAAGGAGCCGGAGGGCAAGCACGCGCCCGCGACGTTGCCAGCTACACGGCCGCGGAGGTCGAGCGTGTGGCCCGTTACGCTTTCGAGCGCGCGGCGGCGCGCCGCGCGCGGCTGACCAGCGTGGACAAAGCCAACGTGCTGGCCACTTCAACGCTCTGGCGGCAGACGGTCAGCGTTCTTTCGCGCGAGTATCCCAACGTGAAACTCGACCATCTCTACGTGGACAACGCCGCGATGCAGATCCTGCTTCGCCCCGCGCAGTTCGATGTGATCCTCACCGGCAATTTGTTCGGAGACATTCTGAGCGACGAAGCCGCCGCGCTGGCCGGTTCGATCGGCCTGATTCCTTCGCTGAGCCGTGGTCGTCCGGACCAGCCCGCGCTCTACGAGCCGATTCACGGCTCGGCGCCCACGCTCGCGGGAAAAGACGTCGCGTGCCCGCTTGGCGCGATTTTTTCCGCCGCCCTGATGCTGCGGGAATCGTTCGGCCTGGCTGCCGAATCGGAGTGGATCGAGGCCGCGATCGATCGCGTGCTCGGCCAGGGATACCGTACGACCGACATCGCCGAGCCCGGCAGCCGCGTCGTAGGCGGTTCTGAATTCACGGAAAAGATCCGCGGCGAACTGCGCGCTGTCGCCGACCGCCCCGAACGCCAAAGTCGCGGCGCTTAGCGAACACCCGGATCGTCGCGCCGATTCTCGCACTCATTTCTGCAGAGTTTTTCAGGTTTTTTTCAGGACTAAACAGCTTGCGAACATATCGTGGAGCGCCTGCTTCTTTTCGGTGAAGCCGGCCATCGCGAATCCTACGAAAAGCAGCAGGGCGGAAACCGCTTTTCCGAAATAACGGCCCGTCGCGCGCGCGAAGCTGATGCGGTGACCTGCCAGATCGGTCACCTCGAGGCCCAGCATTCTCTTGCCGAGCGTGGCCTGCCATCGCGAGCTTTCGAGCAACGCCCAATAAAGCCAGCTCGCCATCGTTCCCAGCAGATTTATGGCGATGACCTGCCGGCTTGTACCGGTGAACAAGACCCACGGATTATCGGGAGAAATTCCAGCGCGCTCCATCAGGGGCCCCAGGATGAAGACGCCCACCGGAAATGAGAGCACGATCGTATCCAAGAGATAAGCAGCGGCGCGCAGCCAGAATCCGGCGTACACCATGGGGCGGCGCGCCATCGTCGAAGCAGTTTCCGGAGAAGCATCCGGCTCGCTACTTTCGCCTCGCGCTATCGGTTGACCGCAGACACCGCACGAGGTGGCGCCTTCGGTGACTTCCGAACCGCATTTCGGACAATACAATTAGATTCTTCTCCGGCGTGCGTTCTAAATTCTCCTACGCCTTCCGCAGGACCAGGCAGCTTGCGATCATGTCATGCAGCGCCTGCTTCTTTTCGGTAAAACCCGCCATGATGTAGCCGATCAGAAGCGTCAAGCTCGATATGATCTTTCCCGCATCGGCTTCGGCCGCGAGGTCGGTCACCTCGAGCCCCAGAGCCTTCTTGCCGAGCGTGGCCTGCCACGGCGAGCTTTCAAACCCGGCGTAGTAGAGCCAGTTCAGCGCAACGCGAGCCACGATGACCCAGAAGAACGTTCCCATTAGGACGACCACGTCCCCCGGTCCCATCATCGGCGGGCGGCCCGTTAAGACGCCTCGCAGGCCAAGCGACGCCATAAACGGCAGCATCACGATTGCACCCGCGAACCAGAGCACGATCGCGTCGATGATGAACGCGACAAAACGCAGCCAGAAACCCGCGTAGAGCACAACCGGCGCGGCAACAGCGGGCGCGCCCACGGGTTGTATGAGCGGCGGAGTTGTTGCCGGCACCGAAGAGCTCCCGACCGCCGCAGACGGCACGGGTTGCCCGCACACTTCACAAAAGGCGGCGCGTTCGCTTACCTGTCCTCCACACTTGGAACAGAACATGTGTGCCTCCATCGCGAAGTCGGATTTGGTTTATCTAGTGGTCCCTGGGCCTGCACCAGCGGCGCCAGTTTTCTGACGTTGGAGCGCTTGCTGGTACGATTGTTCGGCGCGATCGACGAAGGCTTTGCATCCGGCCGGATCGATGAAGGGATTGGGATCGACGCTTTTCATCAGCGCGTCATGCTTCCTCTCCATGTCGTAGAACGATCCGTTGGATCCAAGAAAGACGTCGCACTTCAGCGTCGGAAGGACCCTCATCGTCCTTGCATAGTCGGCGCCGATGTTAGGATACGCGGGTGTGCCTTTGAGGTCGGTGTTCGGCATGACTGAGACGACGCCGAAAAACGCGACGTTGTACGATTTGCCCTTGTCTTTGGTGATCATCGTCCAGGTCGTATTGCCCGGCATGTGACCCGGCGTCAGATGCGCCGTCAGAGTTACGCCGCCGAGAGTGACCGTGCCGCCGTCGTGGATGAAGCGGTCGACCTTTACCGGAGGAAACGGATTGCGGTCGCCGAAGATGGGATCGTTGTGCCCGCCGCTTTCGAAATACGGTGCGTCCTGGGCCATGGCAACAAGCTTCGCTCCCGTCGCCTGCTTGAGCGCGGCCATCCCTCCGCCGTGATCGATGTGCGCGTGGCTGTTGATGAGGATCTTGACGTCGGAGAGTTTGTATCCAAGCTTTTCGATATTGGACTCGACTTGGGTCGCCATGTCGGGGTAGCCCGTGTCGAGCAGGATTTCACCGGCCTTCGTGGCGATGATGTAGCAGGCGAGCCCCTTCGAGCCGACGTAGTAAACGTTGCCGATGATGTGAAACGGGGCGAACGGGGTCTTCATGGAGGCTACGATTTGGGCCATGGTGGGCCGCCCTGCCTGCGCAGCAGGGCCCGCTGGCGCAGCCGGCGGCGGAGCACCCTGGGCATATGCCGACAAGGGCATAGCGATCGCGAATGCGGCCAGCGCCACACGCAGGATTGACGACTTGGTCGAACTCATCTTGCCCCCTTTACAATTCCAGGCCTTGAAAGCGATACGGATACCCTCTCCTTTGGGTGACGGGTAGACGAGGTAGCTTTTTCTCGTTTTCAACAGCTTAGGTCGATCTCTACTCGTCCTGCAGTGACAGGTAGAAGCGGGGCCACGTTGCGGGCCTCGTGGATGGGAAGTGCCTCGCGAAAATGCCGCCGGTCGCCTCTCGCCCTTCGCCACGCTCGTGCCTCCGGGAGCAAGCTACCAGAACAGGAACACGGCCGCAAACAGTTGTTCGTGTAGACACCCTGGCGGCAGGGGAAGCGCGTGGTTACGCAAAGGCAGTTTGCCGGTTCGCGGGAACAAGGGCGCCCGGGTCTGCCAATGGGATAGGGGACGGCGTTCCGATTCGACCAACCCTTTCGCAGCTAACTGGCGAGCGCCGCGGGTTCAATCTGCCTCGATTCGCACCAAGTCTCGATCGGGAGCTGGGCGCCTCCCATTCCATCGCGACGGCTCAGTGGGACTCGACCGGAGACGGTTGACGAAGCGGCCCAGGCGAATCGAAGCCCCGATGAAGTGGTTCACCTTCGCGGGTCCCGCCACTTTGACCGTACGAACCCAGTGCAAGCCGGTGCTGATCGCGCAGCCGCACTGCGAGCAGTTCGGAGAACCGCCGAAAACACACGGTTCGACGCGGCTCTGCAAATCCGCGGAATAGTTGGCGGACATTTTGGCGAAGAGGCAATCTTCGGGATTCGCAGGCGGGCAAAGGAAAGCCTTTGCGAGATCATCGTTGAACAAGAGCTTGGGATAGTGGGTCTGCAAAAGAGGCAGCTCGCGCGCCAGAGCCGAACGGTCGTCCGGCGCGAGCGCTTCGGCACTTTGCTCGCCAATCTGCGGAGTGTAAACGCTCACCCAAATGCGGTTCACCTCGCGGCGCGCACTCCAGAAGGAAACGTACTCCTCGAGATAACCGGGGCGCTGGAGCATGGGCCGCGTAATCACCCAGTGGATGTTGACCTCGCGGCCGTCAATGTTTTTCAGGATGCGCTCGTAGGTTGCGGGCTTGCGCCGGATATCGTGGTGCTCCGGCAGGCCGTCAACGGAAACCGCCACGCGCAGGCGCGGGATCTTCATCCACTCAGGCGGAATGGATATTACGCCGCTCGTGACTACAAGAGCGAATACACGCATCTCGCCGAGAGCGGGAAGAATCCGGCTCAGTTCGCGATGCCGGATCATAGGTTCGCCGCCTACCAAGGAAACATGCATGGGTTTGTGCTTGCGCACGAGGTCCAGCACGCCCTCGACCAGCGCATCGCCGCGCTTGTCGGTGAGGTCGCGCAGCGTGACCTCTCCGCCCAGGTGCGTGTCACCGAAGGCGTAGCAGCCCGGGCAGGTGAGCGGGCATTCCCGAGTGATCTCGATCGAGAGCAAGGGCACGCTGCCGGTGAGAATCCTCCCCCAAGCGGTGAGGACCTCCCGGGGAGCAAGACTAGGATTGGCAAGTGTTGAGCGCATGCGAGTTGGATGCTGTGTCGGGAAGCCAAGCTGCCTGTTCGTAGCCAAAGAGTACATCCGCAGTGCACCCAATGCCAGCATCTTACACATGCTTTTGTCCCGCTGGCGCGTGTGATGCGCGGCACAGCGCGCGGGGACACATTCATTGAGCATGGGGCAGGGAGGGGACCGTGATGATCAAGAAGGTAAAGGGTGGTTATAAAGTCTTGTCCGAGACGACGGGCAGAAGCCTCGGCGGGCCGTACAAAACACTCGAAGAGGCGAAGAAGCGGCTGCGGCAGGTGGAGTTCTTCAAGCGGCGCAAAGCATAGCGCGCACGTACCGGTGAGTCACCTTTCCGTCAAATAGGAATAGAAGAGATTGTCCGGGTCGTATTTTTGCTTCAGGGATACGAGCCGTGCCCACGCCTCTGCCGAGAAACAATTGCGGGCAAGGTTGGGCGACCGTGATAAATCGGCCTCACCGACATAGCTTCCCGTGCTAAGTGGCTCGGCCGCGCGCATAACGGACCTGACCCAGGCGCGGGCAATACGGTCCTGTGCCGGATCGTCCCAAAACGCGTAGGCGCCGAAAAACCTGGCGCCATCCACAGAGTACGCCCCGCCCTTTCCGTCCGTTGAAAGTTTAGCCCCACCGCCCATTGATGCGGCGACAATCACGGAGGGCGGGGACGGAGCATTCGCCGCCAAATGTTGAACCTCCCGAAGAAGTTTCCCGACAGTAGCATCCGAAAAGTGCACGTCCCCGAACATTCGCTTGCCGCCGGGAAAGCCTGTGTCAGTGAGTTGCTGGAGCTCTCGGAAACTCGCTGGCTGGTCGGTTGATGGCCCGATGAGTTTGGCTCCCGATGGGAGGTTCCGGAGCGCCCCAAGGCGCCCGACGGCTTCTTCCTGAGACGATGCAAACGCCGCGGCGGAGATGCCAATGGCAAGTTTTTCCGAGGCATCGATCGGCCCGAGAGTGCAATCCACTTCCACAGTCGGATGAACCGAACGGATCGCTTCATCCACCCAGCTCGCTACGATGGGCATCGACTCGAACTCGAAGTTGACCGAGTATGATCGGATTGCCTGCGGCATCGTGTAGAGGGCAAGATCGTATCGCGTAACGACGGCGAAAAATCCTGGCCCTGCTCCGCGCGCCGCCCAAAACAAGTCTGCATGGTGGCCAGCGTCGGCGTACAAAATATCGCCAGAAGCCGTGACCATTTCCATTCCGCGCACGCTCATACACGCAGGGCCCCATGCGCCGAAGTTCCAGCCCAACCCGCCGTTCAAGAGATATCCGCTCAAGCGCACGTCAGAACAGTGCCCGACGGGGAAGGCAAGGCCGTGAGGCGCGAGCGCAGCAATCAGTTCGCCGCCCTTGACCGCAGGTCCCACCGAGGCACGGCGTTCTTGGCCGTCGATGTCCGTCGCATTCAAGCGCCCGAGATCGAGGAGGATACCTCCGTTGCGGAGCACTGCGCCGTGATAATTGTGTCCACCGCCGCGCACGGCGACCTTAAGCCCACTTTTCCGCGCGAAGCGAACCGCAGTCGCCACGTCCTGTGCCGAAGCCACTTGCACAATTGCGTCCGGGGAGCGGACTTTTGAGACACGCTTGTTCCAGACCATAGCCCCGCGGACATCCTGATATAGGGGGTCGCCTTTCTTGACGACGCGGCCTGCGATTTCTTTCTGTAGCGGCGCGAACCGGCGATCGGCTAGAACCTGTTCGGACTGCGCCAGCGTGTCGCGGGTCAAAAGAGCGCCCGCGGCCCCGAGGATCAACTTAGACGCCTGGCGTCGAGTAATCTTGGGTCGATCAGACATGAGCGGATCCTCCCTCTACAGTAGTGTCACGAACGGACGGGGCCGCTTCCGGACGAGCGTCATGGGGACGCGGAGCCGGTGACATCGGGATTGCCGATCACGACGGTCCACGGACGGACTTCCCACCGTTTTATGAGACCGTTGCGGACGTAGGGATCGTTGCGCGCAAAAGATTCGGCGACGCTGCGGTCGTCGCCGCGAAAGACGAGTAGCGCTTTATCCGCCGGGTCAGCGAAGGCGCCGCCCATAACCAGCTCGCTGCTGGCGTGCGCTTCGGCGGCCAAGCGCAGATGCTCCTCGCGGAACGCAGCGCGGCGCGCGAGGTAATCATCAACAAGATCGTAGATTAGGGCGTAGTAGGCCATCGGTCATCCTTTGCGCGCATCGAGATGCGGAATTCTGCTCCATGTGGGACGGGAAAGTCCACCGCGCTGGCTCGGGCCGCGGCACAAGCGGGTTAGGGGTGTTGCCGGCAGCTTGCGGACACTGAGCGCGCGACGAACGGGACCGCGGACGCCCGCACGTACAATGTGACCCGGCTCACAGAAAAGCGTGATGTCGGGCACTGCAACTCCTGGCTGCCTCTGCTACGTGCGTTTACGGAGGTGGCATATGACTGCCAATAAACAGCTAGGGCTCATTCTGGCGGGCCTCCTACTCGCCGGAACCGGGGTGGTTCTGTTAGTGCAGAAGGCAGGGGCCTCCAACGAACCGCAACAGAAGACCATGGAAAAGGCGCCCATTCCTCACAGCAATCCTGTGTCAGGCCGGGAGATGTTTAAAGACTACTGCGCGGCTTGCCATGGTGCGACTGGAACGGGAGACGGGCCCGCAGTTGAGTTCCTAAAAACGCCACCGGCAGATCTGACCACGTTGGCCAAGCGCAGCAACGGGAAATTCCCTGTGGCGCATTTCGATGCCGTGCTCCGCTTCGGAACCGCGGCTCATCCGCATGGCACGACCGACATGCCGATCTGGGGGCCACTCTTCAGCACACGAAACAGGGATCTGGCGGACATGAGAATCAGGAACCTGAGGTCATACGTGGAGTCGCTCCAGCAGAAGTAGACTGGGCGCTCTCGAGAACCGATTGGGGTGAAGAATCCAGCGAGCGCACGTTCCTAGGCTGGGACAACAATCGGTGCCGCAGGCGCTCGGCGCCTGCGTCATGCGAGCGTCTTCAGAACGTCCGGCGTGAACGCCCGCAGTTCGCCGAAGCGACCGTCGCGCACTTTTGAGGTCCAGCAAGGGTCGGCCAGCAAGGCTCGGCCAACGGCCACGAGGTCGAAATCGCCGCCGGCCAGCATCTCGGCGAGCCGGTCGAAATGCGCTGACCGCGCAGCGCCGTCTCGCGCGGCAACGCTCGGGTCTTGTACGCCTCGAAACGAGGCCAGGAAATCAACGTTCAGCGAAACCGAGCCGACCGTGATCGTTGGCTTGCCGGTGAGTTTTTTCGTCCAGCCCGCCAGATTTAAGTCGCTGCCTTCGAATTCGGGCTCCCAAAAGCGGCGCGTGGAGCAGTGAAAGGCGTCGAGACCCGCAGCCGCCAGCGGTTCGAGGAAACGCGCCAATTCCTGCGGAGTGGAGGCGAGGCGCGCGGCGTAGTCCTGCTGCTTCCATTGAGAAAAGCGCAAGAGAATTGGAAAGCTCGCGCCGGTGCGGCGGCGGCATTCTTGGACGATCTCGACACCGAAGCGCGTGCGCGAGGCGAGATCGCCGCCGTACTTGTCTGCGCGATGATTCGTGCCTTCCCAGAAGAACTGGTCGATAAGGTAGCCGTGGGCGCCGTGGATCTCGACACCGTCGAAACCGATACGCTGCGCCGCTTCCGCACCTTGCGCGAAGGCTTCGATGACGGCGTCAATCTCGGCCTGCGTCATCGGCTCGCCGATTTTCGCATCGGGCTTCAGCAATCCCGATGGGCTGACCGGAGCAGCAGGAAGCTTCGGCGGACCGCCCGGACCTTGAATGGCCCCGACGTGCCAGAGTTGCATGGCGATACGGCCACCGGCGGCGTGCACTTCTGACGCGACGCGCGCCCAGCCAGCAAGAGCGTCGTCGCCGTAAATGTGCGGGATCCGCGGCATGTTGGCGGCCTGGGGATGATTCGGGGCCGTGCCCTCGGTGAGGATTAGGCCGACGCCGTCTTCGGCGCGGCGGCGATAGTAGGCGGCGACATCGGGGCCGGGTATGCCGCGCGGGGAGAAATTGCGCGTCATCGGGGCCATGACGATGCGGTTCGGAAGTGTGATGTCGTTTAAGTTGAATGGGGTGAAGATATCGGCGATAGATGCGGGCATGAAGTTTTTCGTCACCGTATATTCAATCGAGGCTCGACAAGTGTCTCTGTAGCGTAAGTCACAGGCCGATAGCATTCTATATCTAGTCACGCTTCTTGCCGCTGCTCGATTACGCCCCCGATTTTTCGAGTGAGGCACTTGTGGCTCCC
>DATLWP010000186.1:0-9489 GCA_035576265.1 Candidatus Polarisedimenticolia bacterium | reverse complement strand
GCCGAGTCTCAGGCGTCGGGCGCCTCCCAATTGATAACGCAGTATGAGTGGACGCCGGCCGAGGCCTACCGGACGCGGGCCTACTGGATGGTGGTGATTGGAGGGCTGACTGCGCAGTTCCCCTTCTTCTTTTTCACCGCGCATTGGCTTCTCCACTTGCAGGCTGCGGGCATTTCTTCGAGCGACGCCGCCTTTGCCTTGGGCCTGTTCACGATTTCGGGCATCGCGGGACGCTTGATCGGGGGCTGGCTCATGGACAGCATCTCCGCTCGCTATGCGTTTATGATGGGGTTGAGCTGTTGCCTGCTGGGTTCGATCGCGGCGCTCCGGGTGGGTCCGGCATCGCTATTAATGGCGGATGCAGCGGCGGTCCTGTACGGCCTTTCCATCGGCTGGGCTTTCACCTGCATGACGACATGTGTGGCGCATTTCTACGGCCCGACGGCGTTTCCGAAACTGGCAGGCATGGCGCTCCTGTTGACTTCCGGCGGAGCGTCTCCGGCCGGGATTGTCGGCGGATGGATTTTCGATATCTACGGCAGCTATACGCGCGCGTTTGAGCTGAACTTCCTGATTACAGTGATCGGCATCGTGGCCATGGCATTTGCGACGCTGCCGCGTCCCCGGGATGCGCGGCAGACGATGGCGCAGGCCGCTTGAGTGATAACAGGTACATGGAGGAGACACCGGCGTGACGAATAAACCGAAATTCTACGGCTGGAAGCTGCTCGCGGTGCTGTTCTGCCTCGATTTCATGAACATGGGCTTCCCGTACTACGGGGGCAGCGTGATCAGCGGCTACATGATCCACGAGATCAAGATGAGCCGCAGCACGCTCGGCCTGGGATTCACGCTCATCAATCTGTTCGTGGGCCTCGCAGCCGTGATTGTTGCCATATCGATTGTGAAGTACGGCCTGCGAGCCACGTTCGTTGCCGGTTCCGCCATGATCTGCCTCGGTTCTCTGTTCATGGGCTTCTACGCGTCCAAGCCGTGGCACTATCTGGTTGCCTTTGGCGTCGTCAACGGCATCGGCATCAGCTTTGCGACGCTGGTTCCCGCCGCCACCGCGGTGACGCGGTGGTTCCGGCGTTATCGCGGCAGAGCGATGGGGATCGCCCTATCCGCTTCAGGCTTCGCTGGTTTTGCCGTGTCGCCCTTCCTCGACAAAATGCTCCGCGCCGCCGGCGGAAATTGGCACGCCGGATGGCAAATTGTTGCCGGCGCCGCCGTGCTCGCGGGACTCCTGGCATTCTTCTTCGTCAAGGAAAGCCCCGAATCGATGGGGCAGACTGTGGATGGAGTTCCGGAGGAGGAACAGAGCCGGCCGTCGCGCACAGACGCGCTGGCCACCAAGTATCCTTGGACCACAGGGGAGGCGTACCGAACCCCGGCCTACTGGCTGATCGCGATTGCCAGCATCTTTGCGCAGTTCCCCTTTTTCCTTCTCATCGCTCACTGGGTTCTCCGCCTGCGCGGCGTGGGCATCAGCTCGGCCGACGCTGCCTGGGCAATGAGCCTGCTGACGGTCGGCACACTTCTGGGCCGCTGGCTCGGCGGTTTGCTGATGGACGTCATGAATGCCCGCTACGCGTACATCATCGGGCTGTGCCTCTATCTGGTCGGCTCGTTCATGGCCATCAACGTTACTCCCGAAACGGTGGTGATTGGCTACATCGCAGGCGCGCTGCACGGAACCGCGTTCGGTTGGACGTTTACGTGCATGAACACCTGCACGGCCCACTACTACGGCCCCGCAGCGTTCCCCAAGCTGAATGGCATGATGATCTTGCTGACGTCCGCCGCTGCCTCGCCCGCGGGCTATGTCGGTGGAAAGGTATTCGATCTCTACGGCAGCTATACGCGCGCGTTTCAGCTCGACGCGGTCATGGCCGTGCTCGCAATCATCGCCATGGCCTTCGCAACAATGCCGAAACCGCGCGGCGAAGCGCAAGCAGCGCTCGCGCAAGAGCCCGCGCGGTAACCCGCAGCGGAGCGGGCGAGCCATTTGGGACATGGGTAACCCTACAGGCGTTAAGGCTTGTGCGGCACGTTACGATATGATAATGTCGCGCTGTTGAGGGCTAAGCCGTGATGGAATCGCCCCGAATCCGGAAGATTGGTGCCATTGTAGGTGTGGTCATTTCTTGGTGGGCAGCATCCTGGCTGCTTTCGCTGCCGGTGAGGCCGTCGGGGGTTTTTCCCCGGCTTGGGTTTGTCGCAGCCGTGATCTGCGCCATGGGAGGGTTGACGTTCTTTTATGCTTTGTGCCTTTCGTACGTCGCGCGGAAGCGGCACTGGTCGGCGCGGACGTGCCATAAAGCGGGGCTTTCGATAGCTGTCCCTGTTTTACTCATATACTTTGCCAACCGGCATGTGGGCCCTCTTCCAATCTTCAATTGGTCTGCATGCTTAATGTGGGCTACAGGCCATGTGTGCGGAAAGCTGGCGCATCCGGAACTTACCGACGATGAAGCCTACGCGCCCGAGCCTCCGCTCAGCCTCTTCCCAAAGTAGAATCGCCCGCCCTCCTCAGCCTACAGCTGAATCTTCGAAAAGAGATAGCTGCCGATCGCCAGCAGGATCGAGCTGAGCACCACGAGCACGCCGAGATCCGTAAATACGCTGAAAGTGAAGGAGTGAATGAGCGAGCCGCGCAGCCCGTCTACGCCGTACGTGACCGGATTCACGCGCAGCGCCGCTTCCAAGATTTTCGGTACGCCTTTCATCGGAAAGAGCGCATCGGAAAAGAAAAATAGCGGCATCACCAGGAAATTCATCACCAGCGGAAAACCCTGCATGTCCTGCAGCACGGAGCCGATCGCGGTCCCCACGGACGTGAACAGCAGCGAAATCAGAAACATGAAAATGATCGCCACCGGCAGCAGCAGCCAGCTCTCGAACCGGAAACCAAATACCAGGCAGACCACGAAGACCGCCGCGCCTTGCAGCATGGCCACGATGGCCCCGCCCAGCACGCGCCCCAGCACGATCTGCAAGCGCGAAACCGGCGCAACCAGTGTTTCCTTCAGGAAGCCGAATTGCCGGTCCCAAATGATCTCGATGCCCGAAAAAACCGCCGTGAACATGATGCCCATGGCCACGATTCCGGGCGTCACGAAGTTGAAATAGTCCCCTGCCCCGGCACGCTTGAAAATCGAGCCGAGTCCGAACCCCAGCGCCAATAGGAACACGACGGGTTGCCCGAGCGATCCGACGATGCGGGCGGGCGAGCGGACGTAGCGCTTCAGCTGCCTCAGGCACAAGATGTAGATGGCTCTCATCGCCGTCCTGCTCCTCTCCACGCGCTTCTCATCATGCGCATGCGATCCATGGAAGTCGCTTCTTCTTCGCGAATCGCATGGCCGGTGAGCGCAATGAACGCATCCTCGAGCGTGGCGGAGTTGGTCTGTTCCTTCAGCTCCGAGGGCGTGCCTTGCGACACAATCTTGCCGTGATCGATCACCGCCACTTCGTCGGCCACGCGGTCGGCCTCTTCCATATAGTGCGTGGTGAAGAAGACCGTGACGTTCTGTTCCTTGCTCAGCGTGTTGATGTAGCCCCAGATGTGATTGCGCGTCTGCGGATCGAGCCCGATCGTCGGCTCGTCGAGAAAAAGAATGCGCGGCCGGTGCAGCAGAGCGCGCGCCACCTCGAGCCGCCGCTTCATCCCGCCCGAGTATTGCTTCACGAAATCGTTTCGCCGGTCCCACAGCCCGACCAATTCGAGCAGCGTCTGCGATCTCTTGGCGCGCTCGCCGTGCGCGACGCCGTAAAGCGCGCCGTGCAGGTCCATGTTCTCGAAGGCCGTCAATTCGTCGTCGAGACTCGGGTCCTGGAAGACGATTCCAAACGAGCGCCGTACCTGCTTCTGTTCGTGCACCGGATCGTGGCCATTCACGCGCAGCGTGCCGCTCGTGGGATCGAGGATGGTCGTGAGCATCTTGATCGTGGTGGTCTTGCCCGCGCCGTTGGGACCGAGGAAGCCGAAAATCTTTCCCTCCGGCACCTTGAACGAGATATGGTTCACGGCGCAGAAATCGCCGTAGTTTTTCACGAGGTCCTGCACAACGATCATGTCGCTCATTCTGGCCCTTTCGTTCGCAGCCGGAACATCTGTGCGCAATCCCACCCCAGGAATTGCCAAACAGGATACGATGTATCCCGCGGCGGGGGCAATTGGTTATAACGGTTGGCAGGGAGCGAATGTTACGCGCGAATTCGGCCCCGGCCCGAGCGGCCCAGGAGGTTTGAGAACGTGACCACGGTTCGAGAGGCAACCTACGAAGTTCTGCGCGATCTGGGGATGACCAAGATCTTCGGCAATCCCGGCTCGAGCGAGCTGCCGTTCCTCAAGGACATGCCCAAGGACTTTCAATACCTGCTCGCGCTACACGAGCGCGCCGCCGCGGGTATGGCCCTCGGTCACGCCATGGCGCACGGCGAAGCGGCGTTCGTGAACCTTCATTCGATCGCCAGCGCGGGCAACGGTCTTTCCGCCATCATCGACGCGTACTATTGCCACGCGCCGCTCGTGATCACCACCGGTCAGCAGGACCGTCGGCAGATCATGGCCGAGCCGTTTCTTGTGAGCCGCGCCGTCGATGTCGTGAAGCCTTACGTGAAGTGGGCCTGCGAGCCGCTCCGCCCCGAGGACGTGCCGTCCGCCATCGCGCGCGGCTACCACCTGGCTATGCAGCCTCCCATGGGGCCAGTGTTCATCTCCATCCCCATGGACGACTGGAACCGCTCCTGCCAGCCCGTCGTCGCGCGCAAGGTGAGCCAATCGGTCGCTCCCGATCCCGTGGCCCTCGATGACGTAGTTCGCGCGATCGACTCCAGCCGCAAGCTTGCTCTCGTTGCCGGCTCGCAGATCGAGGAAGATCGCGCCGGGCGCGACGTCATTGCCCTCGCCGAGCGCTTGAACGCGGACGTTTACGGCGAGCCGATCCCTTCGCGCTGGGCATTCCCGCGAAGCCATCGCCTGTTTCGCGGCGGATTGTTGCCCGCGCAAAAGCCGCTGGCCGATCAGCTCGCGGAGTACGACACGGTCGTCGTCCTCGGCGCGCCCGTGTTCCTCTATTACGCCTTTGTGCCGGGCAACGCGATCCGGCCCGGCACCAAACTCTTTCAAATCACCAACTCGCCGCAGGACGCCGGCTCGGCGCTCGCTGGCACTAGCATCGTGGGCAACGTCGCCGCCGCGGCAAAATATCTCTGCAGCCGCGTGAAGCCCGTCGAGCGCAGCGTCCCCGCGCGCCCGCAGGTGCCGGATGCGAAGCCCGAGCATCCCATGACGCCCGCTTACGTCTTCAGCGTCTTGAGCAAGCTCTTGCCGCGCGACGCGATTCTTTCCGAGGAGTGCCCGTCCTCGAAGGGCGACCTCGACCGCTACGTTCTGCTCGACGAGCCGGGCTCGTTCTACTCCGTCCGCAGCGGAATTCTGGGCTTCGGCCTGCCGCTCGCGGTGGGGTTGCAACTCGCGTGTCCGGAGCGCCGCGTCGTCTGCCCGGTGGGCGACGGCTCGGCGCAGTATTCGATTCAGGCGCTGTGGTCCGCCGTTCAGTACGACGCTCCGGTGATTTTCCTCGTGATTCGCAACGGGAATTATTCCGCGCTCAAGGGCTTTTGCGATTTCACCGGCGTCGGCCGGAATGTTCCCGGCGTCGACATTCCCGGCATCGATGCGGTCCTGATCGCGCAGGGTTACGGCATGAAGGCCCGCGAAGTGGACCGCCCTCAAGATCTCGAGCCTGCTCTTAAGGAAGCCTTCGCCTCGAAAGGGCCGTATCTCGTGAGCGTCAACGTCCGCGAGGGCGGCCAAAAGACCATGGGCATGGACCAGTCCGTGACCCCCCCAAACTACGGCTGAGATTCAGCGGAGTCTCTGGGCTGCCCACCAACGACGCTCCCCCAGCGCCGTAGACGCGCCATCATCTAGCCCGGCGCGCCGGCGCTGGGTATTCTTACAGAGTCTTCCTTCGGACATTATCCCTAGCCGTGATCAGGCCCACATGATCGATTCCCGCCCCCCGCATGATGTCAATCGCGCGTGCCACCTGCGCGAACGGGACTTCTTCGGCACCTGTCACAAAAGCCACCTTATCGGCGCGCCCTTTGAAAATATCGGAGAGGCGTTTGCCCAGCGCGTTCCAGTCGCTTTGCTCCTGGTTAATCATCAGCTTTCCGCCTTGCATCACCTGCACCACGATTGCATAAGGTTCGGTTGGTTCGAGTTTCGATTGCTGCGGCCTAGGTTGGGGAACCACGGTGGGCAATCCGTTTGGCACCATCGGTGTGATCACCATGAAGATGATGATCAGCACCAACAGCACGTCAATCAGCGGAACAACGTTGGGATCCGAAACCGGCCCGTCTATCCTTCCACCGACTGCCATCCCCATAATCACGACTCCTTATCGAATGCGCCGTCGCACTGATTCGATCTGCTCGGCGGAGGCGGCCGCGGCGCGGGAATGTTCGATTGGATCTTTTTGACACCACCCTTCGCGGGTTTGTGCCTAAACAGTCCGCTCGTGGTGAGCCCGCGTGTGGCAAAATCCGCACTTCCAACCCCCTAAATTCTCACCCTCTCAAGCCTTCGATCGGCTACTTGGACGATCAACGCGCAAACCATCCGTCTTGGTACTGGGAGGAACTTCTCCGGTAAACCGACCTATCAGGATTTTGAAAGACTTGTTCTGATATCTTTTCGATCCCGCGTTATACTCGGGTCACGCGACATTCTTGTCGACATCGGCATTCCTGCCGAGAAGGAGGTGATCCAGTGAGGTACGGTTTACGTTAACGCAGTAGAGGAGGCGCTTGTGACGTTACCGGGCGCCTCTCTCCTTTCGTCCCGCTTGTCCGAATTCCCCATGATCCGGCGAAGTGATTTTTCCTCTTATCCCCCGGGGAGTGCCCGCTGCTCTGCGAAATAAGTGGCGCGTCCTGACAGGTTCGAACTCCCGGCATTCTGTGTCGTATCCAAACACGCCGTCCACGTGCTAGGCCAAGACCGCACGCGAGCGCATACTCGACAGCGCACCGTAGCTACCACCTCTTCATGCAGTTAGCAATATCCGTAGTTTCCACAATAGAAATCGAATCCCGCTTCATGCTAGCGTGGTTCGTTTTTGTTGCCCGCGCTGGAGCCACCGGGCGGAGGCAGCACATGAAATGACCGCAGTGTGGCAGGCACACTGTCCGTGTGTCGTCAGATCGCCCCGAAAGGAGAGGACGTGTTGCAGCGGGAAGGGTTTTCGCAAATGCGGGGCTCGCACTGTGAATCGGGCTGCCGCGCCTCTCTAATCGCTACACATGTGGAAACCGGAAACGCCCTAACCCGTTGGAAACAAACGACCGAGGCCAATTCTAATCGCTACACATTTGCAACCCTGCGCTCGGCGCGGTTACTTGATTTCTTCGGACGCGATCTGGAATCCCGTTCTCGCTGCGGGAGCGCCGGCGTAGATGGCCGCCTGCAGCAGCACCTCCTTCAGATCGCACGGTTCCATCCCGTGCTCCAGCGCGGCGCGCACGTGCGCGCGAAACTCTTCCCAGCGTCCCAGAGAAGCCAGCATCGCCACAACCAGCAGCCGCCGCGTCCTGCGGTCCAGGCCCGGCCGCGTCCATACGCTTCCCCAGGCGTAGCGCGTGAGGATCACCTGGAAATCGCGATTGAAATCGGTCGCCGTGGCGAGCGCATGGTCCACATGCGCGTCGCCGAGCACCGCCCGCCTCATCGCCGTCCCCGCCTCCAGCGGGTCTCCGCTCTCGGGCGTAATGCCCGTCCCGGGAATGCGCGGCAAGAGGAAATCGAACAACGCAGCCGTGAACGACCGCGGCCGCTCGATGTTTGAAAGATGCGCGGCCGGCAGATGCACCACGCGCGCTCCGGGAATTTCGCGCGCCAGCACTTCGCAGTGCCCGGTCCACGGAGTCGAAGGGTCACGATCGCCTACGATCACGAGCGTCGGAACGCGGATCTTCCGCAGCGACTCCGTGTGGTCCATATCGCGTATCGCCGAGCAGCATCCCGCATACCCCACGGGATCGGTTGCCAGAATCGTGGCGCGCACGGAGCTCGCGTGGGGCTCGCCCTGCGCCAGCGTCTCCGGCAGAAAAAAGCGCTGCATCGCCGTGTCCACGATGGACGCCATCCCGCCTTCGAGCACCATCCGCCGGCGTTCATCCCAGTTCGATCTTGGCGCGACGCATGGTGAAGTATTTGCCAGCACCAGCCCCGTCAGCCGCTCCGGAACATTGATCGCGAGCCACTGGCCGATCATGCCGCCGAGCGAAAGACCGCAGAACGCGAATTTCTTGATCTTCAGCGCGTCGGCGATGGCCAGCACGTCGCGCCCGAGCTGCTCCATCGTATATTCCGCTCGCGGCGCGTCGGACGCGCCCAGGCCCCGCGTGTCGTAACGCAGCACGCGAAAATACGGCAGCACGTCCGCCACTTGCTGCGACCACATCCCGTGGTCCGCCCCGATCGAGCTCGAAAAAACCAGCACCGGCGCGTCATCTCTTTCCAGGCGGCCCTCGTAGCGATAATACAGGCGCGTTTTGTCAACGGTGACGAAGGGCATTGTCCTAGTCCTTCCTCCTCTTCCTTTTACTTCTTTCTTGCCGCCCGGGACCTGCGACCAGGCGTTCGCGAAACTCCTCGGCTGCGCCGAGATAATCCTCGGGCTTCTCCAGATCGCGTAGAACCTCGCTGTCGAGCACGCGAGTCACTTCCGGTATTTCGGCGAGCACTTCCGCGAGACGTCGTTTCTCTGCGGTGCTGCGGCGCGTCGCTACTTCGAGGATCTTGTGGGCCACGTCGCGGCCCAGCGCCGCCCCCAGCAGCATGGTGGCGCGCTCGGCAAACACGGCGCCGCGAGTGGCGTCGATGTTCGCGCGCATGCGAGCGCTATCCACATCGAGCCCATCGGCCGCTTCCGCCATGGACGCAATCGCCAGTCCCGTTGCCTGGATTGTCGCGGCAACCGTGGGCCACTCCGCTTGCCAGCCGCCCAAACCGCGCTCGTGCTCCTGCACCATCGACGCGAGAAACGCGGCCACCAGCCCCGGTACTCGGTTCGCCGCGGCCAGCGCCAGCGTCGACGCGATCGGATTGCGCTTTTGCGGCATGCTCGACGAGCCACCGCGCCCTTCACTGCCCGGCTCCGCCACCTCGCCAGCTTCGCTCTGCATCAGCAAGCCGATGTCGCGCGCCATTTTCCCGAGGCTGCATGTCAGGACGCCGCACGCCGCCACCAGCGCTGCCAGGCGATCCCGGTGCGCGTGCCAGGGCGCGTCCGGAAAGCCCACGCCCAGTTCCTCGGCCATTGCACGGCCGATGGCCAGCCCTTTGCCACCGAGCGCGGCCAGCGTGCCGCTCGCTCCGCCGAATTGCAGGACGAGCGCGTCGGCAAAGGCCACGTCGAGCCGCACCCGGCCCCGCCGAATTGCGGCGAGCCAGCCTGCCGCCTTCAATCC
>DATLWP010000185.1:0-2056 GCA_035576265.1 Candidatus Polarisedimenticolia bacterium | reverse complement strand
CCCGCCAAATTACAAAGACAAGGCCTGCGAAGAAAAAGGCGCGTCTCGCAGTCAAGAAACGCGCCGCCAAAAGGTGACGATGCGACAAGCGTCGTCATGCTGCGGGAGCCTGCCGTGGCGGGCGACCGAGGTAACTCTCTTCGCGGCGGCGCGCTGCGCCCGGAGCAAACCCTCGGCGGCCACCCGGCTGTTCTCGATTGTTCTAGGCTGGTCTTTGTTCGGACGGAATTTGCGGCTGTCTGGCCGTCAAAAACAACGAGGCCAATCCGATCAGAAGCACGCCACCCTCCAGCCGCACCGAAATGGCGTGCAATCGGTCGAACTCCACGCGCTTCGGGTCGCTTCCCGGCGTCGCCTCGATCGAACCCATCTGCGTCCGCAGCACGGCCATCTTGGGCATCACGTAGCCTTGCGACGCAATCGTCAGTCCCGCCATCAGAATGACTCCGATCACGGCCGGCTCTATAAACGCCCGCAGCGACTTTCTCAGCGCCACCGAGGCAATGATGAACACAACGGCCGCGATCATGCCCATCAAATGCAGCCCGCTCAGCGTGAATTCCACCAGCAGTCCTGCCTCATCCTGGCTCGACAACACGGCGAACGCGCCCTGTGTCACCACCGCGGCAAAATAGACGATCGCTCCTACCCACGTGCCTAATGCGAACACGCGCACGAATCGCAGGATGTAGCTCATGGGCGAATTCCGCTAGAATCGATTTTCGGCCGGTGTGGGGATTCAGTTCGCATGTTTTGCAGGGACGGCGGCTCCGGCCGCTTCGAGTGGTGGGCGATCAAGGACTTGAACCTTGGACCTCTCCCGTGTGAGGGGAGCGCTCTAACCACTGAGCTAATCGCCCACGGAAAGCATTGCGTCGCACAGGCGCTCTTTCCTGCGCGCCTGATTCGAAGCCGGAACTGCGGAGATAAGCGACAGAAGCCGGCCGACCGAAAGGTCGCGGCTACATTTTCACAGAAGGCCCAGCGAATTGCAAACCACCACGAATGCCGGAACGAGCACCGCCAGCAGCCGCCTCGCGGAGCTTCAGCGCTCGATTGCGCGCGTCGTCAAAGGTAAGGACGACGTCATTCAGCTCGCGCTGACCGCCCTGCTCGCCCGCGGCCACCTGCTGATCGAGGACGTCCCCGGGGTGGGCAAGACGACCCTCGCACAGGCCCTCGCCCGCTCGTTCCACTGCTCGTTCCAGCGCATCCAGTTCACCTCGGACATGCTGCCGAGCGACGTCATCGGCGTCAGCGTCTTTAACCCGGCCACGCAGCAATTCGAGTTCAAGCCCGGCCCGATCTTCGCCAACATCATCGTCGCCGACGAAATCAACCGCACCACTCCGAAAACGCAATCGGCGCTGCTCGAGGCCATGAACGAATCCCAGGTCACGGTGGACAACCATACGCATCCGTTGCCGAAGCCGTTCCTCGTTCTCGCTACGCAGAATCCGATCGAGCACCACGGCACCTATCCGTTGCCTGAATCGCAGCTCGACCGCTTCTTGATGCGCATCCGCATGGGCTACCCGGCGCGGGAAAGCGAAAAAGAGATCATCCGCAATCATTCCGCCGCCGGAGCCGTAGAGCAGCTCGTACCGCTGATGGACGCCGCCGACGTGGCTGCGATGCAGGAAACGGTGTCGCGCGTGAAGGTCGACGACAGCCTGCTCGACTACGCGCTCGAAATCATCGAGCGCACGCGCCAGACGGAACAGTTGAGCCTCGGCGTCAGCCCGCGAGGCGCCGTGATGCTGCACCGCGCGGCGCAGGCCCGCGCCTTTCTCGAAGGCCGCGACTATTGCCTGCCCGACGACTTCAAGCGCCTCATCCTTCCGGTGTTCGCACACCGCGTGGTAGTCAGCTCGCGCTACGTCTCGACGCAGAAAAAATCCGAGCAGGGCGAAGCCATCCTCCGCGAAATCCTCGATACCACGCGCGTCCCGCTCTGACGATGCAACCCGCGCCGCGATTCCGAGCGAGCGCCGCGGGCCGGGAGTTCGCGTGAGCGCTTCCCACATGCCCCAAGCCCACGGCTCGTTTGTCGCGC
>DATLWP010000184.1:0-7660 GCA_035576265.1 Candidatus Polarisedimenticolia bacterium | reverse complement strand
ATAAAACCTCCTGATCGTGCTGCCAGCCAACTCAAACACGGCAATATGGCTCTAATGTTTTGCAGGTTTGTGATCCACGGAGCATTGAATGCAACTTTTTGGCCGGAAACAAAAGTTCGCTCTCGGCGTTTTCTTGGTGGTATGGCCCGTCGTCTTCACCGCCTTGTTGCCGTCGGAGTATTTTTCCACCCTCGACATGCGCTTCCTTTCCTCTGATCGCATTCCGGCGGCCTACTTCTGTTTTGCGGCGTTCATCTCGGAAGTGCTCGCCACATTCCTTTTCTTCCGCGCTCATCGGCGCCCTTCCGACCGCCTCTCCGCCTGGTCCGTAATTGGGGCTGCCGCCGCCGGCGCGGCTACACTCGCCTTTCTCGCCGCCACAGTGGCCAACGCCATGCAGGTCTGGTGATACCGTCTGCCGGTGCCTCGCGCACCTTGCGTCGAACGCATCGTTCGCTGTCCCCAGCTTCCGCGTGGTTTACCACAACATCTACTTGAAAGTCGCACTCCCACTCGGCTAACTTGGCTTGGTTGCGAACGCTGTCGTTTGGCGCCCAACATGCCCGGCAATTTGCTATGACAAAACGACCCAAGCTGCCGATGCGCGTCGTTCGCGTTCCGGGTGCGTTTCCGGAAACACAAGGATCGGCAGCCCGAGCGACCAACGGAAGCCGGAGGACTCCTCTCACTCGCGGATGGAAACGTCATGAGTAAGCGGCCCAAGCCGATCGTCCTCACCGTTCTTGACGGCTGGGGCTATCGCCCCGAAACGAAAGGCAACGCCATCGCCCTTGCTCGTACGCCCAACTACGACCGCCTGCTGAAGGATTTTCCCAACACGCTGATTCACACGTCCGGCCCCTACGTCGGTCTGCCCGAGGGACAGATGGGCAACAGCGAGGTCGGTCACCTCAATATCGGCGCCGGACGCATCGTGCAGATGGACATCACCCGCGTCGACCAGCTCATTTCGAGCGGCCAATTCTCCCGCCACCCGCTGTTGCTCGAAGCCATGAATCGCGGCCGCGCGCATCAGCTGCACCTGCTGGGCCTGCTGAGTGACGGCGGCGTCCACTCCCACATTGAACATCTCTTCGCGCTCCTGCGCATGGCCCGCGAGAACAAAGTCGAGAAAGTATTTGTCCACTGTTTTACGGACGGCCGCGACACGCCTCCCGAGAGCGGAGTCAACTATCTCCGCCAGCTCGAGCAGAAGATGCGCGAATACGGCGTGGGCCAGATCGCCAGCCTCAGCGGCCGCTACTACGCGATGGACCGCGACAATCGCTGGGAGCGCATCGAACGTGCGTATCGCGCCATGGTCCACGGCGACGCGGACGTGAAATCGAGCGACCCGGTTGCCGCCATTCGGGCCAGCTATGAAAAAGGCGTAACGGACGAATTCGTGATTCCCGTCGTTATCACCACTGAAGCCGCGCCGGGAAAGCCCGCCGTCCCTCGCGGCCTCATTCGCGACGACGATGCCGTCATCTTCTTCAATTTCCGCGCCGACCGTGCCCGCCAGACCACGCGGGCGCTGGTCGAGCCGGGCTTCGACAAATTTGCCGATCCTGCCCGGCCGCAAAATCTCCTTTACGTCGCGCTGACGCAATATGAAAAGACCTGGCCGTGGCTGCGCTACCTTCTCGCGCCCGAGAAGCTCGAGCACATCCTCGCCAACGTCTTCGCCGATCTGCAATTCAAGAATCTGCGCTGCGCCGAAACGGAAAAGTATGCGCATGTCACCTACTTCTTTAACGGCGGAGTGGAGAAGCCGTTTCCCGGCGAAGAGCGCGTGCTCGTGCCGTCGCCGAAAGTTCCCACCTACGATCTGAAGCCCGAAATGTCGGCCGCGGGAATCACGGACACGGTGATCCACGCCATTGAAAAAGGTGACTTTGACGCCATCATCATGAACTTCGCCAATGCGGACATGGTCGGCCATTCCGGAAAGCTCGAAGCGGCCATCGAAGCGTGCGAAACTGTGGACGAATGTCTGGGCCGACTCTTTCAGACGCTTCGGCCGCGCGGTGGCGCTTGGATCATCACGGCGGATCACGGCAATGCCGAGACCATGATCGATCCTGTCACCGGCGGCCCGCACACGTACCACACGACCAACCCGGTTCCGTTCATTCTCGTCACCGCCGACGGCCGCATGCAGTTGCGGCCCGGCGGCTCGCTCCGCGATATCGCCCCGACGCTACTAGGCGTTCTCGGCGTTCCCGAGCCGCGCGAGATGACCGGCCGCGATCTGCGCAGGAGCGGGGGGCAAGCTGAGTGACTTTGGGAGGCCGCGAAACATAGATTTCGTTCCGACGGCCGTCCAAGCGGTTCGGCCGATCGAGGAATCTGCATTTTGCCCGCCGTGATGGATATGGTTTCCTCACGCGATGGGCTGTCGGTCCAGGGAGGCTAATATGCCGGGATCTGTTGGCGGCGAGATGAACGTTTATGAATCAGCCGAGGCTCGCTTCGAGATCGCCGCACAAAAACTCGGCCTTGAGCAAGGCGTTTACCACTACCTGAAATATCCCGACAGGGAAATCACCATCTATATTCCGGTCGCCCTGGACAGCGGCCAGCTACAAGTCTTCACGGGCTACCGCGTGCTCCACTCGACGGTGCGCGGCCCGGGCAAGGGCGGCATCCGCTTCGCCTCCGACGTGTCCCTCGACGAAGTGCGTGCTCTGGCCGCGTGGATGACGTGGAAATGCGCGGTCGTCAACATCCCCTTCGGCGGCGCCAAGGGCGGTGTGATCTGCGACCCGGAAAAACTATCGCAGACGGAACTTGAGCGCGTCACGCGCCGCTACACCGCTCAGTTGTCGGACTGGTTCGGGCCGGAGCGCGACGTCCCCGCTCCCGATATCGGCACGAACGAGCAGACGATGGCCTGGGTGATGGACACCTACGCCATGCACGTTCGCCAGGCAACCACGGCGGTCGTCACCGGCAAACCGCTCGAACTCGGCGGCTCGCAGGGCCGCCAGGAGGCCACCGGACGCGGCTTGATGATCTGCTGCGAAAAAGCCATTGCCAAGCTCAAGATGAAGCGCCAGGATACCCGAGTCATCGTGCAGGGCTTCGGCAACGTTGGCTCGCACGCTTCGCTCTTGATGCACGAGGCCGGTTATAGGATCATCGGCGTCGCGGATATCCACGGCGGGCTTTACAACGAAAAGGGGCTCGATATTGCGGAGCTCTATGATTGGGTCTGCACACAACGAAAGCCTTTGCCGGAATTTCGCGGCGGCGGCGATAAAACCACGGCGCAAGACATTCTCTTCCGCCGTTGCGATATCCTGCTGCCTGCTGCCACGGAAAACCAGATCACGGCTGCGAATGCGGGGCGGCTCGATTGCCGCATTCTCTGCGAGGGCGCGAACGGACCGACCACGGCGCACGCCGACCCGATCGTAGACCGCAGCGGAATTTTCGTTGTTCCCGACATTCTCGCGAATGCCGGCGGCGTCACGGTCAGCTATTTCGAATGGGTGCAGGACCGCCAGGGGTTTTTCTGGCGCGAGAGTGAAGTGAACGAACGCTTGCGCGACGTCATGGAGCGCAGCTTCGACGAGGTGGTGCGCTACGCCGAGGTCCACGGCGTCAGCAACCGCATTGCCGCTTATATCCTGGCGATCGACCGCGTGGCCCGCGCTTTGAAGCTGCGAGGCTTCTACGCGTAACTAATCGGGCGCTTGGGCTGGCCCGCGGAGGCGACTATGTATCCCGACTCGATCTCGCACGGAGCGATGAAAACCGAGCACGAGCACCGCCGCGACATCTGCGCCGTGGGCCGCTGGGTTCACGACCGCGGTTACGTCGCGTCCACCGACGGGAATGTCTCCGTGCGGCTTGGCGCCAGCCACATCCTCACTTCTCCCACTTGCATCAGCAAAGGCATGATGAAGCCGGAGGATCTGGTCATCACCGATCTCGCCGGCCGCCGTGTGAGCGGCTCGCGCAACGCCTCCTCCGAACTGGCCATGCATCTGCTGATCTACCGCCTCCGGCCCGACGTCAACGCCGTCTGCCACGCCCACCCGCCGGTGGCTACCGGCTACGCCGCGGCTGGCATGGCGCTCGACAAACCCATCCTCTGCGAGCTGGTGATCGGACTCGGCTCCGTTCCCGTCGCGAGCTACGGCACGCCCGGCACTCCCGAATTGACGGAGGCGCTCGAGCCGCTCATCCACGGCCACGACGCGATTCTGATGGCGAATCACGGCGTCGTCACCTACGGACCGGACTTGCTCACCGCCTTCCTGCGCATGGAAACCGCCGAGCACTTCGCGCGCGTCGCGCTCGTCACCGAGCTTCTCGGCAAGCAGAAACTGCTCTCCCATTCCGACGTCGAAAAATTGTTGGCGGCGCGCGCTCGCTACGGCGCCGGCGCGCACGTGGCGCCTCAGGATTCGGGCTACCCGGGCCGGTCCGAGGGACCCGATGCCGAACGCGTCACGCTCACGCGCGGCGAGCTCGACGCGCTGATCGATGAAGCCATCCAGAAGGACCGAACGCGCCGGTGAGCTCCGGCGGCAGGGCTGCCCGCCCCACCGCCGGCCTCGATGCCGCCCGGAAGACGCGCGCTAGCCCGTGATGGCGATGTAGCGTGTCTTGCCTCGCAAGTGAATTTCCCGGATGCCGCTTTCGTCCTTCACAAACGAGGTATACGGCGCCTTACTCGCCCCGTCTTTCCATTGCGCGGGGGCTTCCGCGACAACCTTGCCGTCCCGCTCGACCGTCACTTTCGTGTCGTCCATGCTGATGCGGTAAGTCCCCGCCTCGAGCGTTTTACCGCTCAAGGATGTCGGGCTCTGAATGTCGATGGTCGTAACGGTTGGTTTGGCGTTTTTCGGTTCGGCCGACGCGTGGGCTGCCACGGGCATCGCCAACATCAGCGCGGCCAGGATCCCCATCACAAAGCTCATCCTGCGGTCTAGCATGGTGCTTCCTCCCTCATTGTCGTATCTGCCACCCGACCCTGAAGATCGGACTGGCTGCATTCCCGGTGTTAGACGCGGGAGCACGCCAATCGAAAGCAGATACGCAACCCGGCCGCACGATGTTCCCGCGGCCTTGGGGAGCGACGCACTTTGAAACCGTCCGCTGACTGATTTTTCCCGCCTGGCAGGTGATGCCAAGCCGGTTACGGGGATTAGCCGTGCGCCTTGGCTGCCTTTTCGATGCTCGGCGCCGCTTTCGCCAGGTCCTGGGGAGTCATGGCCGGCCGCACGGTTACCTTCGCATTGAAGGCCAGGAACCAGGGTTCGGCGATGGCGGGCAACTCGGACGACTCCTGCATATCGAAGAAGATATAGCCCGTCCGCTCGCCGTTGTCCTCCGCAAAGTACGCGGCTTCCGGTCTGATCTCGCTCAGGATGCGCTCGATGGTTGGCCCGAGTTTGCCCGCCTTGGCTGCTGCGTTACCGGTTTCCACGGGAATCGACACTTTTAGTAGCATGCGCACGTGATTGCTCCTCCTCAGAGCTTCCGCAAGCATACCGCCGGTCGCGCCTCGTGCAAGCTTCCGTCACCCGGCGCTCGCGACGTTCGTTGACACCCTCGTGGCCGTAACCGATAATCGCTCGACATGATTGGCTCGCTCCGCGGCAAGCTCACCGACAAGCGTCCGAACCAGGTCCTTCTCGAAGTCGGCGGCGTGGGCTACCAGGTGCAGATTCCGCTCTCGACCTTCGCCGGCCTCGGCGCGCTGCACGACGAAATCACGCTGCTGATCCACACGCACGTCCGCGAAGATCAGCTCGCGCTCTTCGGCTTCCTCACCGCGCGCGAGAAGCACTGCTTCGAGCTGCTGATCTCCGCCTCCGGCGTGGGGCCCGGCCTCGCGCTGAAAATTCTTTCGGGGATGGGTATCGAGGAGCTGGTTCCCGCGATCCGCAAGGGCGATCTCGCGCGGCTGGTGCAAATTCCCGGCGTGGGCCGCAAGACCGCCGAGCGCATGGTCGTCGAATTGCGCGACAAGCTCGCCGCCGTGGACGTGCCCGAGTCCGGCAAGCCCGCGACGCGCTCGCAGCTCGAATCCGACGTCGCCTCCGCGCTCGTCAATCTCGATTACGACGCGCGCGCGGTCGAGCGCGCCATCGAAAAGGCGCGCGGCTCGGGCGGCGCGGATTTCGACAGCTTGCTCCGCGCGGCGCTCGATATTCTGGGTGGCGCCGCGATGCAGAAAGGCGCTCGCGCCGGCGGTTAGGTTTTTCGGGTGCCCCATCCTTTGCGCCCTTTGCAAAGGGTGGGATCGTTTGCCGTCGTTATTGTAGTGGCCGACTGTTGGAATGAGAGAGATGTCATCCCGAACCCGGCCCCGGCTGGTCGGGGACGGCGGTGAGGGATCTGCTGTTGCCTTGACGGGTGCCCTATCCTTTGCGCCTTTTGCAAAGGGTGGGGACGTTTGCGGTGAGGGATCTGCTGTTCTCTTGCCCTTGCTCCATTCTTTGCGGCTCCTGCAACGAATGGGCGGAGTTGGAAGATGGTCCGTTTCGTCTGGGAATTCATTGCGCGGGCGGACAAAGTGAAGGAATTCGAGCGCAGCTATTCCACGTTCGGTCCCTGGGCGGACCTGTTTCGCAGGAGCGCGGGATACCGCGGCACGCTGCTGCTGCGCGACGCCGAAAATCCCCGCCGCTTTCTCACCATCGACTGCTGGGAAAGCGCCGACGCGCGGCGCGCGCTCTGCGAGCATTTCGAAAAGGAGTACGAGGAACTCGACCGCGCCTGCGAAGCCTTCACCGAAAGCGAGCGGCGCGTCGGCGTCTTTGAGGAAGAATAGTTGCGACGCCGAACGATGACGCTTTGGCATCGCTGTTGTAGCGGCCGCCTTCAGGCGGGCGCATTGGTTTTTTGTTGATCTTGCGGATGCCCCGCCCTTTGCGCCGTCCGCAAAGCGTGGGATAGTGTAAAAACCGAAATGACCGACTCTCGGCACCGCATCGTTTCCGGCCAGGCGTTCGACGAGGACGCGCGCATCGAGGCCAGCGTCCGCCCGGCCAGCTTCGGCGACTACATCGGCCAGGACCGCGTCAAGGAAAATCTGCAGATCGCCGTCCAGGCGGCGCGCAACCGCGGCGAATCGCTCGACCACGTCCTGCTCTACGGCCCGCCGGGCCTCGGCAAAACCACGCTCGCGCAGATCCTCGCCAACGAAATGGGCTCGTCCATCAAGATCAGCTCCGGGCCGCTGCTCGAGAAGAAGGGCGACCTCACCGCCGTGCTCACGTCGCTCGATCCGCGCGACTTTTTCTTTCTCGACGAAATCCACCGCCTGCAGCCCGCGCTCGAGGAGATCCTCTATCCCGCCATGGAGGATTTCCGCGTGGACCTGATCATCGGCCAGGGACCCGGCGCGCGCGTCCATCCCTACCAGTTGAACCGCTTCACGCTGATCGGCGCCACCACGCGCGCGGGACTCATCATGGCGCCGCTGCGCTCGCGCTTCGGCATCGTTCACCGGCTCGATTTCTACGCGCCGGACGACCTCGAACGAATCGTCACGCGCTCGGCCAAAATTTTGGGCATCACGATCGACAAGGACGGTGCCGCCGAAATCGCACGCCGCAGCCGCGGCACTCCGCGCGTCGCGAACCGCCTCCTGCGGCGCGTCCGCGACTACGCCGAAGTCCGCGCCAAGGGCCACGTC